>RFTO01000001.1 GCA_009923375.1 Actinomycetota bacterium
TAATAGCGACGCGGTGGGGATCGCCGCTGCTTTCTTCATGGTCCACGTCGAGATGTAGCCGAGATCGTGCATGCGTCGAAGTACGACTCCACGACGGTGTTGCGACGACTTCGGATTCAAGATCGGGTCGTATTGAACCGGTGATTGCACGATTCCCGCGAGGGTCGCCGCCTCCGCTACATTCAAGTCAGCTGAAGGCTTGGAGAAATAGCGACGTGACGCCGCTTCGATTCCATAAGACTTTGAGCCGAAGAAGGCGATGTTGAGGTAGCGCTCGAGGATCTGGTTCTTGCTGTAACGGTTCTCAACAGACATCGCCAGGCGCAGCTCACGAATCTTCCGACTGAGCGTTTCAGCATGAGCGGCAGCGAGCTGCTGCGGGGTGGTGGCGCTGTTGATCAGCATGTTCTTCACGTATTGCTGCGTGATCGTGGATCCACCTTGGGTGTTGCCCCCGAGCACATTGCTCAACGCTGCACGGAATGTCCCGCGCAAATCAATGCCGTGATGCTCATAAAAGCGGGAGTCCTCGATAGCGACGATTGCATGCTGCATGTTCGGCGAGATCTTTGTGATCGGCACCGAGACGCGATTTTGGAAGAAGATGCTGGCAATCGGTGTGCCATCAGCAGCCAAAACCGTTGACGCCTGCTGCAGATTCGGATCGAGGATGCCAGCTGGGAGTTTGTCGAATCCCGCGACGGCATGTTTAATCGAAATGCCACCTACCGCGACGGCGGGAAGTAAGCCGACTGCTGTCACAAAACCAGCGAGCAGGCTGATTCCAAGTAACCCCCCTGCAACCTTGAAGTTGCGGCCCCAGCGGGCACGCGGGGGGAGAAAGCCGAGCCACCCAGCGTCCCTCTGGTCATTTTGGGTGGTCACGCCCCCAAGTATGCGCTAGTGCCGCATGCATCATCTGTGTTGTCACGCATCGTTAGTTCGTGCCTGACATCTGAATGCCACTTTCCGCCACTCTTGCTCTCTCGCACGCAGAATGCATCGATGAACAAGACCGAGTTAGTAGGGGGAAGTATGAGCAACATGGAATGGACACAAAGTTGGACGTCACAGGCTGCGTGCAGGGAGGGCGATCCAGACGCATTATTCGTAACCGGCGCCGCGCCGCGCCGCCTGAGCGGTTGTTGTGTGAGAAGGTTTCGGCATGAGCCGCATTACAGATCGAATCCTGGAGCTTGGCTACGAACTTCCACACACAGGTTGTCCCGCCGGTGGCGTCGTATGTGCCCGCTGTTCGCAGTGGTGATTTGATCTTCACCTCTGGTCAGTTGCCGATGGTTGCGGGCCAGTTGCTCGCCACTGGCAAGGTCGGGGCCGAGGTGGATGCCGATGAGGCGAAGCTATTGGCGCAAAGGTGCGCATTGAATGCGATCGCCGCCTTGACCACAGTCATTGACGATCTTGATGATGTGGAGCAGGTGGTCAAGGTGGTCGGTTTCGTCGCCAGCGTGCCTGATTTCACCGGCCAGCCAGGTGTCATCAACGGTGCCAGCGAGTTGCTCCAAGCAGTCTTCGGCGACGCGGGCAAGCACGCCCGTTCCGCAGTCGGTGTGCCAGTGCTTCCCTTGGATTCACCCGTTGAGGTGGAGATCATCGTTCGCGTTCGCAGCTGAACAAAGGGTTCAAGCGCTGACCCCAGCGAACATGCTGGGCTGTGAATTCAGGCGCTCAGAGTTCTGGTTCTTGACCGCGCCGCTTGAGGCGTTCGATGTCGAGCAAGACAACGCCACGGGATTCAAGATGGATCCACTGTCTGGACGCAAAATCCGCGAGCGCTTTGTTAACGGTTTCGCGCGAGGCGCCGACGAGTCGCGCTAGCTCTTCTTGTGTGAGCTCGTGGTGGACAACATATGTGTCGCCTTCGCGCTCACCGAATCGGTCGGCCAATCTGACGAGCACCTTTGCGACGCGCCCCGGCACATCCACGAAGAACAAGTCAGCCATTTGTCGATTCGTGGCACGCAGCCGCTCCGCCAACGCCTGTAGGAGCGCCTCAGCAACAGCCGGGTGCTTCTGCAGCCAAGGGCGCAACGTGTTACGACTGAGAGCCGCCACCTTGACGTCGGTGACTGCGGTGGCGGTTGAGTTTCGGGGCCCTGGGTCAAAGAGTGAGAGCTCACCAAACATGTCGCCATCGCCGAGAACTGCAAGCAAAGCTTCGCGCCCATCCTGCGAGGTTTGCCCGAGTGTGACGCGGCCAGACAACACGATGTAGAGCCGATCGCCTGGGTCGCCTTCGTGGAAGATCACTGAGCCTTTGGTGTAATCCTTCTCCGTCATTGAGTCGCGCAAAGCATGCGCAGTCTCGGGGTCCAGAGCAGCGAACAATGGCCGACCGAGAATCGGGTCGGCATCGGCATCTAGGAACACTGCAGGATCACTCATGGACACTTCCCCTCCTCGGCGTCGCAGGTTACTCCACTCGGCGACCCCGTGGGGGCTGCGCTGCCTTAGAGTTTCGTGCGTGACAGTTGAGCGTACGGGAGCAAAGCGGGCAGCACGTTCACCGTTGAGCATGACTCTGGTCACTCGCCGTAAGCGCGCCGGGGAGATTTTCGAGCGACTCAGCGCTGAATACCCAGATGCACACTGCGAACTCGACTTCCAGAACCCGCTGCAGCTACTTGTCGCCACGATGCTCTCGGCCCAGTGCACCGACAAGCGGGTGAACTTGGTCACCCCGGCGTTGTTCAAGCGGTATCGCACTGCGGCGGATTACGCCTCCGCATCAGCGCCGGATATTGAGGAGCGCATCAATTCCACGGGTTTCTTTCGAACCAAGGCGGCCAACATCATTGCCATGGCTCGCACGCTTTGCGATGAGTACGGCGGCGAAGTGCCAGCGGATCTGGATGCCTTGGTGACTTTGCCTGGGGTTGGGCGCAAAACGGCCAATGTGGTTCTCGGGAATGCCTTTGATGTGCCTGGTCTGACGGTGGACACCCACTTCGGCCGGTTGGTGCGCCGGTTTGGTTGGACAGCCCAAACCGACCCGGTGAAGGTGGAGTACGAAATTGCCGACTTAATTGCAGCGCAGCAGTGGACGGACCTCTCCCACCGTCTCATCTGGCATGGCCGCCGTTGCTGTCATGCCCGCAAGCCAGCATGTGGAGCCTGTGTTTTGGCCGATGTGTGCCCATCTTTTGGGGATGGGCCCACCGACCCTGATGTCGCAGCCGCACTCCTGACCTCGACTAGTAGCGCAGCATGAAAACTCTTGCGCTTGCCCTGACAGCTGCGGTGTTACTTGCGGGTTGTGGGTCCACGACCATCGATGGTGCGATTGGCCCGACCGCCCCGTTGGTCACACCTCAAGCCACGACGCCATCAGCCTCCACCGCCCGCACAGAATTCAAGGTGGCGTGCCCACTGTTCACGTCAACCACCCAAGGCGCGGATAAGTCGGCAAAGCCCTCGCCGGGATCTGTACTGCCCACCGCGCCTTTAGCATGCCTCAGCGATGGCCGCACAGTGTCGCTTGCGAGTTATCTGGGGCGACCGTTGGTCGTTCACATCTGGGCATCATGGTGCGATGTGTGTCGCTCGGAGATGCCTGCGTTCATGGATGGCATCTCTCAACTTCCGTCCTCGGTCCGGGTGGTCGGCGTAGATTGGAAGGATGACGACAACTCCGCTCGCGCGTACGCCGCAGCGGTGAACATGTCGTTCCCGAGTGTGGTCGATTCTTCCGGAGCCTTGGGCATCCTGTGGGGCATCAACGCACAACCTGCAACTGTCCTGATCCGAGCTGATGGGTCAATCGCGCACATCCAGCGCGGCTCTATCGGCGATGCCTCGAACTTGCGCGCATTGGTGTCAAAGTACCTCTCATGATGTTGGGTTCCCTGTCCGTCGCAGGCAGCCAACTGGTTAGCTGGCTTGATGTTGCGCTTGCAATCGCATTAACGCTCGCCTGTATTAATGGGTGGCGGCGCGGGCTGGTGAGCAGCATCTTGTCCTTGATCGGACTGGTGGCGGGGGCTTACGCCGGCACACACGCCGCAGTGTGGGTGGTGCCTGCGATGAATGTAAGCGCGTCGGCTCGCCCTTTGATCAGCATCGGCTGCGTTCTCGTTGGCTCGATGGTGGGAAGTTCTCTCGGTAGCTGGGCTGGCAGGCGGCTGCGCAAGAGCCTCACGTGGTCTCCACTTCGGCTGGTCGACAGCGTTGGTGGAGTTGCCACTGAGGCCATCTTGCTTTGCCTTGTCTTGTGGATCATCGGTTCAGCACTAGCGGTTGTGCCGGGATCTGTGAGCCGCGAAGTGCGTAACTCGCGCGTGTTGCAAAGTGTTGATAACGGCATCGGACAGTTCTCCAATGGAGCGGCAGGGGCGATCACCACGGGGATTACCGATCAGATTGTCGGCCGGCTCGTCGACTTATTGGATAACGCAGGCACACCTCGGGTGTTCTTCGCCCTTGGTGGCTTCTCACCGCGTGATCTGCCAGCTGTCGATCCAAGCCTCACGCGCGAGCAGAAGATCCGCACCGCCGCAGCATCCGTTGTGCGCATTTCGGGAAATGCACTGGGCTGCAATGCCACGATCAGCGGTACGGGATTCGTCTTCGGACGTGACCGCATCATGACGAATGCGCACGTGGTTGCTGGAGTCAAGCAGGCGATGATCGAGTTCCCTGGGCACGCATCGCGCCGAGCCACCGTTATCTACTTCGATCCACGCACAGACGTCGCCGTTCTCTCCGTCTCCACCTCTGGAATTCCGTCACTGAGATTCGCCGGCAATCCCAAGCGAGCGCAGTCAGCCGTTGCCGTTGGTTATCCCGGCGGTGGGGCTATGGCGTTGATTCCAGCCCGAGTCAGCGACGTCATCGATGCACGTGGATCTGACATCTACGGCGCCGTGAGTGTGCAGCGCCAGGTCGTAGTGCTTAAGGCGAAGGTGCGACATGGTGATTCCGGCGGACCTTTACTTGATGCGGCCGGTGACGTGCGGGCTGTGGTTTTTGCGACCAGTGTTGATGACCCTGATCTCGGCTACGCCTTAAGTGCGGAGCAAGTAAACGCCGCCCGCGCCTCCCGAAACGCCACACCGGTAGCCACTGGCCGCTGTACGACCGCGCAGTAGCACCTCGCTTCACTGAACTTGGCGGCTGCAAGGCAGCATGAACAACGTGCTTGCTCTCGTTGTCAGTCCGCAATCGGATTGCAGCTAGTTAAGCGTCTGAGTCGCTTTTGGGAATCAAGTCGTTGATCGCTGCAATCGTGCGATCGGGCAGGGTGACACGTGAGAACTGAACTTTGGCGAGTAACGCTAACGTGCCAACAGCGAGTAGAACCACACCACCGACGATCAGGAAGCCAGCCCATGTTGGCAATCCGGCAGCAGCGAGGGCGTACGCCAAGCCGATAAGCAGGAAGATAGCAGCGAGCAAAATCAAGCCGATTGCAATGATGGACATTGCGATACCGATGCCTAGCGCTTTTGCGGAGGAGCGCAGTTCAGTTTTCGCCAGCTGGATGTAAAGCGTCGCTAACTTTGATACATCAGCACCAATATTTTTTATCGTCAGCCAGACTGCCGCGAACGAACGCGGCTTCGTTGACTGCTGGTCACCGCCGGTAGGTGTGCCTTGTGCGGTGTTGCTCGCGTCGTCAGCCATGAGCAAAGGCTAGCGCTCCGTCAGCGCGCTAGGTCAGTGATTCGCGTTCGCTCGTTCCCCTCGCATATCGCGTCACGAGAACTGATAGCCCGGTAGCGCAGATCACCGCAACCACGATGCCCATCTTCGAATCTGCCACTCGGCTCTCACTCCAGGGGTAGGCGATGCTGGTGACAAGAAGAGCCACGGTGAATCCCATAGCGGCCAGGCTGGATGCCACGGCAACATCCACCCATCGAAGAGATTCGTGGATCTCCCCGAAGCGCGCCTTAACTGCCAGCCACGTGCCGAGGAACACCCCGCTGGGTTGACCGATAACCAGTCCGCAGATGATGGCGATGGCTAAGGGAGATCCGAGATGCGAAACAGTGTCCGTGCCGCGGACATCGATTCCCGCTGCGAAGAATGCGAATAGCGGCACCGCGACCGCAGCAACCACCGGGCGAAGCCAATGCTCAAGCAACTCAACGCCGGAGCGCGGGTTGCGCTCCACGCGCGTGGCTTTCGTCGCCAGTCCCAAGGCCATCCCGGCCACAGTCGCATGGACACCGCTGGCATGCATGAAGTACCACGCGAGTAGGAACACCGGGGCGTAAGCAAGAAGGCTGCGCACGCCGAGTTGCTGCATTACCCACCACAGCGCAATGAAGACCAGTGCTGCTGCGAGGGCGAGAACACGGAAGTCGCTGGCGAAGAGTGCGCCGATAATCAGGATTGATCCAAGATCGTTGATCACCGCGACACTGAGCAGAAGCACTCGGATTGCAGGTGCGGTGCCTCGCCCGATGATCGCGAGAATCGCCAAAGCAAAAGCGATATCCGTGGATGTGGGGATCGCCCAACCATGTCGGTCGAGATGGTCCCCGCCCATCAACGAGGTCGTGGCGAGAAACACCAGTGCGGACATCACCATGCCGCCAACGGCTCCAGATAACGGCGCCAACGCGCGCTTGCGGGAACTGAGGGAGCCAAGTACAAGTTCGTGCTTCAACTCGGCGCCGGCGATCAGGAAGAAGAACGCCAAGAGGAAGTCGGCGGCCCACTGTGCCACCGTCATGGACAAATGCACCTGCGGAATTGAAAGTGTGCGCATCGCGGTGCGGTTATAAAAATCAGCAGCCGGTGAGTTCGCAAAGATGATGGCGAGCACGGCGGCACAAATCATCAAGCCGCCGCCGACGGTCTCATCTCGCAGAAAGCGGCTTAACCAACGCTGCTCACTGGTGCTCGCACCCGACATGTCAATCCTGCTCGGTTCCGGCAGCCATGCCGTCGCTGATCAACATCATCACGGCAGGGTCAGCCAGTGTCGTAACGTCGCCAAGGTGGCGGTTCTCAGCCACATCGCGCAGGAGCCGCCGCATGATTTTTCCCGAGCGCGTCTTTGGGAGCTCGTTGACCACCAGAATCTTCTTGGGCTTGGCAATCGCGCCAATCTCAGTGGCGACATGCGCACGAAGCTCGGTTGCGACATCAGTAGGGATGTCCGCCCCGCTGCGCAGAATGACGAAAGCCACGATGGCTTGCCCGGTGGTCTCATCATTGGCGCCGACCACAGCAGCCTCGGCCACCGCGGGGTGCGCGACAAGTGCCGACTCCACTTCGGTAGTGGAGATGCGATGACCGGAAACATTCATCACATCATCCACTCTGCCGAGTAGCCACAGATCGCCGTCGTCGTCGAGCTTCGCCCCATCGCCGGCGAAGTAGAACTGCGACCAACGTGACCAGTAGGTGTCGACATACCTCTGGTTATCGCCCCAGATGCCTCGCAACATAGACGGCCAAGGTTCGGTAAGCACGAGGTAACCACCACCACCGTTACTCACAGGCTCTCCGTGGTCACTGACCACTTCTGCACCGATACCAGGAAGCGCGCGCATCGCGGAGCCCGGTTTCGCTGCGGTGACTCCAGGCAGTGGCGAGATCATGATCGCACCAGTCTCCGTCTGCCACCAGGTGTCCACCACGGGGCAGTTGTCATGGCCGATGTTGTGGCGATACCACATCCACGCCTCGGGGTTTATCGGTTCACCGACCGATCCAAGCAATCTCAGACTGCGCAACGAGAAGCCCGCAGGAATCTCGTCACCCCACTTCATGAATGTTCGGATTGCAGTGGGCGCGGTGTAGAGGATTGACACCTTGTACTTATCGATGATCTCCCACCACCGGCCCTGATGCGGTGTGTCCGGGGTGCCTTCGTAAATCACCTGCGTTGAACCATTGGCCAGTGGGCCGTAGACGACGTACGAATGCCCTGTCACCCAGCCGATATCAGCAGTGCACCAATAAACATCCGTCTCCGGCTTT
The DNA here is from genome assembly GCA_009923375.1 of Actinomycetota bacterium. Lineage (GTDB taxonomy): Bacteria > Actinomycetota > Actinomycetes > S36-B12 > UBA5976 > RFTO01. The sequence goes on from RFTO01000001.1 coordinate 7,957, forward strand.
AGGTCGAACACCGCGTGGTGGGTGTAAGCCGCCTGGGTGAGGTACCCGCCAGAGGTGTGCAGGATTCCTTTGGGTTTGCCCGTGGTGCCGGAGGTGTAGAGGATGAAGAGTGGGTGTTCGCTGTCGAAGGACGCAGGGGTGTGGGTTATTGGCTGCCGATCGACGACGTCGTGCCACCACACGTCCAGATCTGTGAGGGCGACATCCTGTCCGGTGCGCTTCACCACAAGGACATGTTTGACAGTGGGACAGTTCGCAACAGCCTCATCAACCGCGGGCTTTAGGGCCGTGGCAGCCCCTCGGCGGTAGCCCCCATCGGCAGTGATGACAAGGGATGCCTGTGCGTCGTCAATCCGGCTGCGCAGTGCCTCGGCGGAGAAGCCCCCAAACACGACGGAGTGCACTGCTCCAATGCGGGCGCATGCCAACATGGCGACAACTGCTGACGGAATCATCGGCAAGTAAATCGCCACCCGATCACCGGCGCCGATGCCGAGCTCGGTCAAGGCGTTTGCAGCCTGGCTCACGCGGGCAAGTAACTCGGCGTAAGAGATCTGCTCGGTGTCCCCGGGCTCACCTTCGAAGTGGATCGCGATTCGCTCGCCATTGCCTGCGGCAACATGCCGATCGAGACAGGAAACTGTGACATTAAGAGTGCCGCCGACAAACCAGGAGGCAAAAGGTGCCTGACTCCAATCGAGCGTCTGTCGCCATGGCGTCTCCCACTGAAGGCGGCGAGCTTGCTCATCCCAGAAGCCGAGTCGATCTGTTGCTGCCTGCGCATAAGCAGCGCCAGTCACATTCGCCTGCGCCGAGAAATCCCCACTCGGTGAAAAGCGGCGGTGCTCGTCGAGCAGGTTTTCCAACGTTGGGTCGGTGGACATTGGCTGCCTCCATCGAAACGTGGGCCGGCGCGCATTCGAGTTTCGGCCAGATGATGCATGGCCGTTCCCGATGTCCCACCGGTGTTGGTCTGCGGCGACCTGGGTGCCGCGGCGGTATTGCGAGCCTAGTGCGGCAAGGATGTGCCACATGCAATTCGAGATGCTGCGTGCCTATGCGCCGTCTGCTCTGGTCTTAGCCGCGGTGGCTGACGCCCGGGACAGCATCGATGAGTTATTGCGGATGCCTGAGGTGTTCCGGCCAGGTGCGGCAAGGGAGGCGTTCGAGCCGTTGCTCTTCCAATCTGAGATGCATTCGAACGCATTCTTGGAAGGGGTGGAGGTCCCGATTGCCGCAATGCTGGATGAGATGAAGGCAGACTCGCCGCTGGGGGTGCGTTTACGTTCCATCGCTGCTGTCCAGGCTCGGATTGCAGCAGATGCCAAGACCTTCCTACAAACCCCTCCGCGGATTCTTGCCGCATGGCAGGTGGCGGCAAGCGCTGGTTTACCCGATGCCGACGATTCCCGCGGCCGGCCGAGGGTCGCAGGCGAGCTCCTGGTTGACCCACTGAACAGCGGGATTGCGGCATCTGATGTCAGCGACTGCACTCCCACCTTGATTGCCCTCGTCACCCAGAACGCTGTCGAGATTCCGCCCATCGTGCGGGCCGCGTGTGTGTATCTGCTCCTGTCCTTGGCTATGCCTTTCACACATGGCAACGGCGTGCTCGCCCGTAGTGCGGCACACGCAGTGCTTATCGGCCAGGGCACAGACCCTGACCATCGTCTCGCGCTGATGACTGCCATGACTGCCGCAGGGCGACCTCGTTACGTCCAATCGTTGCGAGCCGCTTCAGCACTCACCGACGAAGCAGTGGATAACTGGGTGGTGTGGTTCTGTCAGCTGATTGAGCAGGCTGCATTGCAATCTCGGACGATCGTGGAACAAGTAAGGGAAGCGCTTAGTGCGCAGTTGTAATGGTCCGCTTGGAGCTTGATTGCGCCCACGACCGCAGCGGCGGGCGAGTGAGGGAAGCGCTAACTACGAGGCTGTGATGTTGCGCTTGGAGCGTGATCGCGTCCACGACCACAGCAGCGCAATCACTACCGCACTTATGGCCAACTGGGTGCCGGTCTTACGATCGATTTTCGGTAGCCGCTCACGGAGACTGACGGAGCGCGTCCACTTCAGCACCGGCCAACCGCGCTCCAGCGCGAGGGCGCGAAGATCGCTATCCGGATTCACGGCATGAGGGAAGCCAACTGCCTCAAGCATCGGAATGTCCGTGCTCGAATCGCTGTAGGCGTAACTTGAAGCGAGATCCCAGCTGTGGGTGTCGGCTAACTGGCGCATCGCCGCTGATTTGTTTGCGCCATGGGCATAGAAGGTGATGTTGCCGGTGTAACGGCCGTGTTCGATTTCTAAATCGCTGGCAACCCAATGGTGAGCGCCAAGCCATTGGGCAATCGGCTCCACCACATCAGAGCCCGAGGCACTGACAATCACAACTGCATGACCACGAGCTTTGTGGTCGTCGATTGCATCCAACGCCTCGATGTAGACAAGCGGATCGACAATCTCTCCGAGGGTCTCATTGACGATTCGGCGGACAGTGTCGGTATCCCAACCTGTCACTAGGCGGCTCAGCTCGCGGCGGAGTCCTTCCGTGACTTTGTCATTGGCGCCAGAGAGGGAGAAAATCAGCTGCGCGTAACCGCTGCGAATCGCCTCACGTCGGCCGAGGAGTCCTTCTCGATAAAACGGCCGGGCGAATGCGAGGCCCGATGACTGAGCGAGCAGAGTTTTATCGAGGTCGAAGAAGGCCGCCACCTTGTTGTTAATTCGCTGGGCTCCATCGCTATCTTCCTCAACATCTGCGAGGAACTCTGATTCACGTTGTTGTGCGTCAGCCCGTTGTGTGTCAGCGCGCTGGACATCTGCGGCATCGCGAACCTCATCGGTGGACATAGGTGAAGGGTAAGCGCCGAGGCGGACAGTGCGCACCATCCGCATCACCCGGATTTTCTGAATAACCTGGAAACCGCATATTGCCCACCAATCCACATGCCCGCATCAGCGCTAGGTCCTCCACAGGTCGATACCACCAGCCACATTTCTGCCTGGCAATGACATCAAATCCGTGGGTGCGAAAACTTCCGTTAGCAAGCTCAACCGGGCTTACCGTCGCCATCGGCGCTGGTGGAAATGTTGGTTGCTCGGTGTTCGCCGCGGCCCTCGCCGCCCACATGAGCTCAGGCTCGCTGTCACCCTCTCCGCCGCCAGTGCTCGTCGATGCTGACCGATTCGCTGGTGGCCTTGATGTTCTGCTGGGCATGGAACATGCCCCAGGTGCACGATGGCAAGCGGTCCTGCGAGCCGATGAAGATGTGCTCGCACCCGATGTCATCTCCGCTCTACCCAACTCCCCATTCGACTTTTCCCTGCTGTCGATGGATCGCGGACGCGTGCGCGTTGAAGAGAAAGCAGCACACAGAATCCTGGGCGGCCTCGCATCTATAACCCAGGTCGTTGTCGACATCTCACGCGATTGGGATAGCCCGATTGCACGTGCTGCGATTTCTCTGCGATCCCAACTAATCGTGGTGATGACCACAAACATCCGCAGTTGCGCAGCTGCAATGACGCTCCTCGAACACTTGAATGTCGGTGACCGCACCGCCGTGGATGCGTACACAGGCAGCAGTGATCGCGGGCATAACCAGCTAGGTGCAGGAAGCGATGACCTTGCAGTCTGTGCAGTCGTTCGCGAGGTGCCCTCCGGGGCGTCCATGAGCGCTCTGCGTCGTGGAATGTCCATCCCCATCGCGGCTCGGGTGCCGCATGACACACGTCTGCCACGGCGTATGGCGGCCGGTTCACACGAAGTCTTGATAGCGCGCGGCCTACAAGCAGCAGCGGCTCGGGTGGTTGCAGCCGATCACGAGCCTGGACAGCTGGCCAACATGAAGCGGCAGCTGATTGGGCACCGCGGTGGGCGTCGATGAGTGTCGCCGATGATGTCCAGCAACTGCGGGCGACCGTCGACAACGTCCGACGCGTCGCTGCCCAGCGCCCCGATGTCGTCGTCGACCGACATCTGATCGCTGAACTCATATCAGAACAGCACCTCATGTTGGGTCCAGCCGCTCGCGAGGCATTCATCGGCGACGTGCTCGACGAGACGATGGGAGCCGGACCACTGGCACCATTACTTAGGCTGCCAGGTGTTACTGATGTGCTCGTCAATGGTCCAGACCGCATTTACGTGGACTCCGGGCCCGGGTTGCAGCAGGTGGATGTGTCATTCGAAAATGACCAAGCCGTCCGTGAGTGCGCTCAGCGTCTGGCGCGCTCAGCAAACCGGCGGCTCGACGATGCACACCCCTTCGTCGATGCTCGGCTGCCGACAGGGGAACGTCTGCACGCGGTGTTACCGCCCGTCTCCCGTGCCGGCACCTTGATCTCTATCCGCGTTCCGGCTCGCCTCGGCCTGTCATGGGAGCAGATCATCGAGTCCAGTGCCATCGGTAGCAGAGAGCAGCAGGCGCTACTCGAGGCAGTTCGCAACCGCGATTCCATCCTCATCACTGGCGGCACAGGTAGCGGCAAAACCACATTGATGAGCGCATTACTTGAGCAGTGCGGGCCCGATGACCGGATCGTGATCGTCGAGGACACATCCGAGCTTGTCCCAGCACATCCACACGTCCTGCGGCTGGAGTGTCGGCCCGCGAATGCGGAAGGCGCCGGGGCAGTCACGATGTCGACGCTCGTTCGCCAGTCGCTGCGGATGCGGCCCGACCGCATCGTGGTGGGAGAGGTTCGTGGTGCGGAGGTTGAAGATCTCCTGCGAGCGCTCAACACTGGCCACACGGGTTCCATGGCGACGCTGCATGCCAACCGGCCAGCCGATGTGCCAGTGCGCATCGAGGTACTTGCGGCCTCATGTGGCATCAGTGCAGATGGATTACATGCGGCATTGGCTGCTGCTTTCGCTTTAGTGGTGCACATGCAACGAGGTGCTGACGGCCGACGCCGAATCGGGGCCATGGCTCGGTTGCAGCTGCATCAAAGGCGAGTGCAGGTGCTCGAATGTTGAATCTGGATAAGTGGCGCACGTTGATTGACACTCGCACTTCGTGGGTAATCCGTCGTCTTCGCCGTCAACGGCAGCGTGATGCCCAACTGGCAGTTTATGCGGATTACCTCGGGCGTATTCGTGCTGAGCTACGAGCAGGTGCCATGCCTGTCGATGCGGTGATCTCGGCGGGCGCTGCTACTCACGTCGCAGCAAGCAATCCCCGATTCGGCAATCCTTTCCAGGCGGTCGGTTTGAGCATGGGCGACGTCGCTGTCGTTCGCGCCTTGAATTGCTGCGCGGCGGCGTGGGAGTCACATCATGCGCGCGGATTGGCACTCGAACCACTGATCGCCGTCGCGGAGCAGACGCTTCGCGATGCCCGGGAGCTGCGTCTTATGGTCGATGAGGAAACCGCAAGTGTCCGCGCAAGTTCACGGATGTTGATGTTCCTCCCGTTGATCTCGCCGCTCTTCGGCTTGTCCATGGGCTGCGATCCCTGGGCTTGGTTATTTGGAACGCCGCTGGGATGGATGACATTCGCCGCCGGCTTTCTTCTCGTTGTTGCAAACATCGTTTCCACTGCGTTCATCGTCACCAGGGCGACTGCATGATGTCAGCGACAACAGAAACTGGCTGGCTGGGAAGCCGCCGTTCAGCAGTTCTCGCATCCTTGACGCTCGCTGCCGCAATCGCACTGTGGTGGGGTGGATTGTCAGGAGCCGCTATCGGTGCAGGTTGCGGAATGCTCGGCTTCACCGCCTTGTCCCGGTTGCCGAGCGCCTCAGCCGTTCTACTCCTGGAATCCGCCACCACCGATGCGCCGATGCTCGCTGCTGCTGCGGCAGCAGTGCTCACCTCTGGTGGATCTGAGCGAGACATCGCGGGGGTGATGGTCGCTCTCTCATCAACGCGAGTTCAACCCAGTCTCATGGAGGCACAGGCTGCTATAGGTGTCGGCACGAACCCTGCGCGCGTGTGGCGGGATTTAGCGATTGCTCTGCCGCCTTTGGCGCCGGTACTCGATGTGCTCATCCACGCGGCTGACCGTGGGGTCACTGCGGCGCGGGCGCTGGAGTCATTGGCGACGATTCTGGCCGTGGAAGCACGGCGGGCTCGGACTGCCAAACTCAGGCGTGCTGGCGTGCAGGCATTGATCCCCCTTGCCCTCTTCGGCTTGCCAGCGTTCGTGATCCTCACCGTCGTGCCACTGGTCGCTGCGTATGCAAGCACTCTCTCGCTGTGGTGAATGGCTGTGCAGCGCAGATGACAACGCAGTCCACACACCACTCCTGTGTCGGGCTTCTTCACAATTCTGCGCGCATCAACTCCATGTATTGCCGCAACTGGTCAGAGTTCCACTCGCCCGACGTTGATGCGTCGGATATGGCCAGTAAGTCATTGGCCAACAACCAGCTGAATCAAAAGGAGTTCGAGATGAAGTTATATGCATCGCTTGCCCGTCGTTTCCAGGATGACGCAGGTGTGACAACCGCCGAGTACGCCATCGGCACCTGCGCGGCAACTGGTCTTGCCGGATTGCTCTTTCACCTGCTGACGGGTTCGCAGATGATGGATCTGTTGTGGCGCGTGATCACCCACGCCTTCGCCTTCCTCTTCAATCTCTGAGGCGTGGATGTCGCGGCGAGGCGGCGGCGGCCAAGCAGTTAGACACCCACAGCAGTCCCAGCGTCGATGTGGAGATGACGCAGGATTTGCAACGGTTGAGCTGGCACTAGCCACACCAGTTGTTGCGGCTGTCGCCGCCTTGCTCGCTGGCGTTATCGCGTCGACAACGGCACAAGCAACTGCAGCCGTCGCCGCCCGCGACGCTGCACGGATGCTCGCGCGAGGTGATTCCTACTCAAGCGTCGAGGCTGCGGTGCGCGGGCATACGCCTGGATTGGCCGATGTCATCATCACAGCTGAGCGGGATGCCGGCGGCGTGGCAATCCGCGTGGCGGGTCGCCCACAAGGAGTGACAGGTGCGGTCGCCCACCTGATTCCGCAGGTGAGCGCAACGGTCTGGGTGGCCGGTCCGTGACTCCGATGAAACCAAGCAGTGACAGATGCGGTCGCCCACCTGATTCCGCAGGTGAGCGCGACGGTCTGGGTGGCTGGTCCGTGACTCCGAAGAAACCACGGAGCACAGTCGTGCTCCGTGGTCTCCGTGATGACTGTGGTCTACGTGATGACCTTGGACTGCTTAGTCGCAGAAGTTGCGCGACAGCTGACGACGGCACGATCACTGCAGTGGTGCTCCTGGTGATCTTCGCGTTGGCATCTGTGTGTCTGGCGGCCTTGAGTATCGCTGGTCTGGAGCAGGCTCGATGGCGTGCACAGACTTCGGCGGACCTGGCTGCCCTCGCAGCAGCGTCTCAAGGCGACTGTCGTGCAGCAGAGGAGGTTGCGCAGCGGAATCGGTCCACACTCGAGAAGTGCCGGCTGCCAAGTCTCGTTGATCCACGCGTGACAGTGATGGTTTCCACGCGAGTGCGACAGCAATCCATGCCCATGTCTGACCTATGGCCAGGTGCGAGTGTGACTGCTGTGGCGAGGGCGGGCTACTAGTCCGTCCTCGCCCGTCAGCTCGGTGGATGTGGCGCAGTCCACTACATCCCCGCGTCAGTTTTGGCAAGAGCCTGCCCCTAGACTCGCCCGAAATGTTCCCGCGCATCAGCGCTGAAACGATTGTGGAGACAACCATGCAGTTCGCCCTTGCCCGCCTGGGTGCCGTACCCGCGCCTTCCTCAACAGACCTGCGCATCGTCGTGGGCGTCGCCTGCGTATCGCTGCTCGCGCTGGTCCTTGCTGGTTTCCTGGTTCGCCAGGTGCTCAGCGCCAGTGAAGGCACTGCCAATATGCAGGAAATCGCGAAGGCCGTGCAGGTTGGCGCGTCAGCATTCCTGAGCCGCCAGTTCAAGACTCTGGCCGGCTTTGCGGTGCTTGTCGTCGTTCTGCTGTGGTTCCTACCCGCCGATTCCTCGCGTGAGCAGCTCGGTCGTTCCCTCTTCTTCCTCGTTGGAGCTGTGTTCTCGGCTGTGACCGGTTACGTGGGCATGTGGCTTGCTGTGCGCGCCAATGTCCGTGTGGCCGCCGCCGCGAATGAGTCTGGCGAGCAGAAGGCCATGCGTATCGCCTTCCGCACTGGTGGTGTGGCGGGCATGTTCACAGTCGGCCTTGGCCTGCTGGGCGCCTCACTGGTCGTCTTGATTTATAAGGAGCAGGCTGCTCGAGTTCTTGAGGGCTTCGGCTTCGGTGCCGCGTTGCTGGCCATGTTCATGCGTGTTGGCGGCGGTATCTTTACGAAGGCGGCCGATGTCGGTGCCGACCTGGTCGGCAAGGTTGAGCAGGGCATTCCTGAAGATGACCCCCGCAACCCCGCCACGATTGCCGACAACGTCGGTGACAATGTCGGTGACTGCGCTGGTATGGCTGCTGACCTATTCGAGTCTTACGCGGTGACCCTGGTTGCTGCCCTCATCCTTGGCGGCCTTTCCTTCGGCGCCAAGGGTCTCGTCTGGCCGCTTATCGTGCCCGCCATCGGCGTGCTCACCGCAATGATCGGCATCTTCACCGTCGTGCCTCGCGCTAAGGACAAGTCCGGCATGGCCGCGATCAACCGTGGTTTCTTCATCTCCGCAGTGATCTCCATCGCCTTGGTCGCCGTGGCCGCTTGGCAGTACCTGCCAAGCACCGGCACAGACCTGGCTGACTATTCCTCGCCCATCAGCGACCCCCGCGTATTCTCGCTCATCGCCGTCACCATCGGTGTCGTGTTGGCTGCCGCTATCCAGCAGCTGACTGGTTACTTCACTGAGACCAACCGTCGCCCGGTCGACGACGTCGCGAAAACCACGCTCACCGGTCCGGCCACCGTGATCCTCTCGGGAATCTCACTTGGTCTCGAGTCTGCGGTCTACTCCGCATTACTTATCGGTGGAGCAGTTGTCGGTGCATACGCCCTCGGCACCACGATCACCACCTCGCTCTTCGCCATCGCCCTCGCCGGCACTGGTCTGCTCACCACAGTCGGCGTCATCGTGGCCATGGACACCTTCGGTCCGGTCTCTGACAATGCTCAGGGCATCGCCGAGATGTCCGGTGACGTGCACGGTGAAGGTGCCCGCGTCCTCACCAGCCTGGACGCTGTTGGTAACACCACCAAGGCCATCACGAAGGGCATCGCCATCGCCACAGCGGTGTTGGCTGCAACAGCGCTGTTCGGTTCATTCCGTTCAGCAATCACTGACGCGGCCGCGGCTGCTGGTTCGGCATTCGACGCAACCAAGCTTGAGTTCCAAGGTGTGCTCGATGTTGCTAACCCGATCAACCTCGTCGGCCTGCTCATCGGTGCCTCGGTTGTGTTCATGTTCTCTGGTCTGGCAATCAACGCGGTCTCGCGTGCTGCCGGCGCCATCATCTTCGAAGTTCGCAACCAGTTCCGCACTCGTCCGGGCATCATGGCCGGCACCGAGAAGCCGGATTACGCCCGCGTTGTTGACATGTGCACGAAGGATTCGCTGCGCGAACTTGCAACTCCCGGTTTGCTTGCCGTCCTCACGCCGATCGCCGTCGGCTTCAGCCTCGGCGCTGGCGCACTGGGTGCATTCCTCGCTGGAACCATTGCCACAGGCACCTTGATGGCTGTGTTCTTGTCCAACTCTGGTGGTGCGTGGGACAACGCCAAGAAGTTCGTTGAAGACGGTCACTTCGGTGGCAAGGGCTCTGACGCCCATGCTGCAGCTGTTATTGGCGACACCGTTGGTGACCCGTTCAAGGACACTGCTGGCCCGGCGATCAACCCGCTTATCAAGGTGATGAACCTCGTTGCGCTCCTGATCGCCCCTGCCGTTGTGAAGTACAGCGGAAACGTCGGCGTCTCAGCTGCGATTGCCGCGGTTGCCGCAGCAGTCGTCGTGATTGCGGTTATCGTGAGCAAGCGCCGTCCAATCGCGGTCGGCGACCAGGCTGCCAACGCTGCTGCGTGATACTGAACCCCCGGCAGCTGTGTTTCATTTGTAGCTGCCGGGGGTTCATCACGTGCGGCACCCGTCGCGCGTGCAAGTGAGGCGGGAGACATCTCGATGGCGAGCTCAGCGGACAAGCCGAGTGGCAGTGTGCGACGCCTTGTCATCGTTGAGTCGCCTGCGAAGGCCAAAACGATTGAGCAATATCTCGGGCCCGGCTACACGGTTCGAGCATCAGTCGGACACATCCGCGATCTCCCAGCCCGCGCATCCCAGATTCCGGCTGAGGATCGTGCCCGGTTCGCAGCATTTGCAGGTGTCGACCCGGAGCACAACTTCGAGTTGTTCTACGAAGTCAGCCCAGATAAGACGGCGCTGATCCGCGATTTGAAGGCGGCACTAAAAGACGCCGATGAATTACTCCTGGCGACAGATGAGGATCGTGAGGGCGAAGCGATCTCCTGGCACCTGATTCAGGCGCTCAAGCCGAAAGTGCCATATAGCCGGATGGTCTTCAACGAGATCACCAAGGAAGCCATCACCGCGGCCGTGCAGAACACCCGCGAGCTGGATGTAAACCTCGTCGATGCTCAGGAAGCCCGCCGCACTGTCGACCGGTTATACGGCTACGGGGTGTCGCCCGTGTTGTGGCGCAAGATCGGCAGTGATGCTCGCAGCGCCGGCCGCGTGCAATCTGTGGCTTTGCGGTTGCTTGTGGATCGCGAGCGTGAGCGGATGCGCTTCGTCGCCGCGGCATTCTGGGATGTCACTGCAACCTGCGAGCCAGGCGCATTCTCAGCACAGCTGCGAACTCTCGATGGCAAGGATCTTGCGCGCAGCAACGACTTTAGTGATTCAGGCGCACTGACCAAAGATCTACTTATCTTGGACGAGGCAGCCGCAGTCAGTTTGGTGGCATCGCTACAAGGAGCAACCCTGACTGTTGTCGATGTGCAGTCGCGACCCGAGGTGCGCAAGCCTCGTGCACCTTTCACAACATCCACCTTGCAGCAAGATGCCTCAAGTCGACTCAAGTGGGGCCCGCAACGCACGATGCGAGTTGCTCAGTCGCTTTATGAAAGTGGCTGGATTACATATATGCGAACCGATTCGACAAGTTTGAGCGAAACCGCGATGAAGGCCGCACGCAATGCTGTTGAGCAGATGTTCGGGGCGAATTATGCGAACCCGCGGCAATACACAAACAAAGTCAAGAATGCGCAAGAGGCGCACGAAGCCATTCGCCCTGCTGGCGATGTGTTCCGCACACCCGGCGAAGCCCGCAGCGGCCTGAATCAAGACCAGTTTCTGCTTTATGACTTGATCTGGAAGCGCACTGTCGCGTCACAGATGGCGGACGCGCGACTCGAGGCGACAACTGCGCGCCTGCAGGCGCGCACCGGTGATGGACGGACTGCAGGCTTCGTCGCCAACGGCAGTGTGTACACCTTCCTTGGTTGGAAAGCTGCATTGGAGGATGTGGCCGATGACGAAGCCACCAAGGACAGCAGTAAAGATTCTGAAGGAACCACGAAGGACCGACGCCTACCGCCGATGAAGTCAGGCGATGCGATTGCAGTCAGTGAGATCGCCACGGCTGGCCACACCACGCACCCGCCGCGTCGCTACAGCCAGGCAGCCCTAGTCGGCGAGCTCGAGAAACGCGGCATCGGCCGGCCGAGCACCTACGCATCCATCATCACCTTGTTGGAGAACCGGGGCTATGCCATCCGCAAAGGTTCATCGCTGGTGCCGACATTCGTGGGAATCGCCATCGTGCAACTGCTCGAACAGCATTTCGGCGAGCTGGTGGATTACGACTTCACAGCGGCGATGGAGGAGCAGCTTGACGAGGTGAGTAATGGCCAGCTCACCAGACTTGCTGCACTGCGCCGCTTCTACGACGGCGGGGATGGCTTCCCGGGGCTGAAGGCGTTGCTGTCAACCTTTGGAGACATCGATGCCAGAGCGGTGTCGTCCTACCGCATCGGAACATCTGAGTTGTTCGTCCGGGTTGGGCGCTATGGCGCTTATGTGCAACGCGGTGATGATGGTGACCGTGCGAATCTTCCGCCGGATATCGAACCTGATCAACTCACCGCGCAACGCGCCGAGGAGATCTTGGCAATGCCCAGCGGCGAGCGCGATCTTGGCGCCCACCCAGATACGGGATTGCCGGTCGTTGTTCGCAGTGGGCGCTACGGCCCTTATGTGGAGGAAGTCCTGCCTGAGTCGGATGCACCGGTTAAGCGTGGTCAGGCGAAGGCCAAGCCGCGTCGAGCGTCGTTAGCGATGGGTCTTGAGATGGACTCCGTCGAACTTGAGGATGCAGTCCGCTTACTCAATCTGCCGCGGCTCGTCGGTCAACAGGCTGAGTCGGGCCTTGATATCCGAACGAACTTCGGGCCAAGCGGTCCGTATGTGGCCTTAATGCGCGAGCCCAAGCCGGACTACCGCTCCCTAGAAGATCCTGCGCAGGTCTTCACTTTGACTCTTGAGCAAGCTGAGAACATCTTGGCTCAGCCGAAGGTGTTCAGGCGCGGCCAAGCCGCCGCCAAACCTGAGGTGGTTGTCGGCACAGACCCGACCACTGGCTACCGAATTTTGCTTAAAGAGGGTCGCTTCGGTCCTTATGTCACCGACGGCGTGACTAACGCATCTTTGGGAAGAGCCGATGACGCTTCCACTGTGTCGGTTGAGCGGGCCAGCGACCTGCTAGCTGAGCGACGGATGGCTGAGCCCAGCGCCAAGAAAGCCGCTCCCCGCCGCTCTGCGCCGCGCTCGGCGTCAGGGAAGTCGACTGGAACGGCTGTCAAGAAGGCAGCATCGAAGCGCGCGCCGGCGAAGAAGACTGCTGCCAAAAAGGCTGCCCCCAAGAAACCTTCGGCCAAGACATCGTAAGTTTGCGCGTATGAAGTTTCCGATCATCGGCGAGCGTGGTGTGTTCATCACGTTCGAAGGTGGCGAGGGCGTCGGAAAGTCAACTCAGATCACCCGGCTGCGCGATGAGATAACAGCCGCCTTTCCTTCTGTGGAAGTCGTCATCACCCGTGAACCAGGTGGAACATCGGCCGCTGAAGCTCTGCGGCATGTGGTTCTCGATCCGAGTTTTGCCCCGATGGATTCCCGAGCCGAGGCACTCGCCTTCGCCGCAGCTCGCGCCGACCATGTAGCCCAAGTAATCAAGCCAGCACTGCTGCGTGGTGCTTTGGTTTTGTGTGATCGCTACATCGATTCATCCGTTGTCTATCAAGGCGTCGCCCGCGGCCTTGGGATCAATGAAGTTGAGCAACTGTCGTTGTGGGCTACGCAAGGACTACTGCCTGACACAGTGCTAGTGCTTGATCTGCCCAGCGGCACTGGCCTTTCGCGGGTTAAGCACCCCGATCGCCTGGAAAATGCAGGTGCCATTTTTCACAAGGCCGTGCGTGAAGGCTTCCTGATGCGGGCAGCAACAGATGCAGATCGCTACGTCGTGATCGATGCGAGCGCACCAGTCGAGGTGGTGGCGGCAAGCATTAGTGCAGCGGTTTACGACCGCCATACGGGCAGCCAGCCCATATGAGCGAGTCTGCAATCGCGACACATGTAGGCGTGTGGGCGCCACTAATCGGTCACGATGATGTGCTGCCGCAACTCCAGCGTGCCGCGCGTGCCGCTAACGGTTCAATGTTCGACGGCGCCGCACTTGCGATGACCCACGCGTGGCTGTTCACAGGACCGCCCGGATCGGGCCGATCGATTGCCGCAACTGCGCTGGCTGGCGCATTGCAGTGTGCCGACGCTGGTTGCGGTGAGTGCGCTGCCTGCGAGTTATCCATGGCAGGCAACCACCCAGATATCGAGCATGTAGTGCCGACAGCCGTTATGTACCGAGCAGATGAAGTGCGCGCGCTAACTCAACGCGCGTCAACTCTCCCCATGGTGGGGCAGTGGCGGGTAATCGTGGTGGAGGACGCGGACCGGTTGAACGATTCAAGTGCAAATGCGTTACTCAAAGCGCTTGAGGAGCCAGCTGAGCGAACCGTGTGGATGTTGTGCGCGCCATCGGCTGCGGATGTGTTGCCGACAATCGCCTCACGATGCCGGCAAGTACACATACACACTCCACCGCTGCAGGTTGTTGTTGATGAATTGGTGCGAAGGTATGGGATCCATGAGGCGCATGCGATGTGGGCCACTCGTGCCGCGCAGGGTCATGTCGGTCGAGCTGCCGCATTAGCCAGGGATGAACGCACGCGCGAACGGCGTTTACAGGTTCTAGCAATCCCAGGTCGGTTGACCGACTTACCCAGTTGCTTCGAAGCCGCGAAAGCGATGGTCGCGACAGCTCAGGCAGATGCAGATGCCATCGCCGCGCAGTTGGATGAGCGCGAGCAGGTCGCAGTGTTACAGGCATATGGTGAAGGTGCTGAGGGGAAAGGTCTGTCCTCGGCAAGCATCCGTGCACGCGGCGAGATCAGCCGCCTCAAGAAACAGCAGGAATCTCGAGCGCGCAGGGTGCTGCGTGATGAATTCGACCGAGTACTGCTTGATCTGCTCGGTTTCTATCGCGATGTGTGGATGACTCAATCGGGTGTTCAACAGCCGCTGATCAACAGCGACTTATCCGAATCAATCCACCGCATCGCGCGGTCATCAAATCAAGACACATCGGTTGCGCGGATGAATGCGATGACCGCAGCAGTTGCGATGCTGCGCACAAATGCGGCGCCGCTGCTTGTATTCGAAGGTTTATTCGTGAGCGTCTGGGACACTTCCGCCGGACTGACCAGGTGAGTGAGGGAATTGGGTTCATGTTGAAGGTTGCCAGAGTCCGGCGTTGGGGCGTGTTGTTGTGCGCCATCGCAACAGCAGGCAGCGTCGCTGCATGCACTAGCTCAATCACTTCAGCAGGGGCATCGACCACGTCAATCTCCTCAGCTCTCACGCCGAATGTGTCAACCTCTGGCAAGCCCGCAGCAAGTGTCAGCGGCGCCGGTGCAGCGTCCCTTCCACGGCCCTCATCGCCTCGCCCGTCAGCATCACTGGCGCGGTATTACTCACAGACATTGTCATGGCGCTCATGTAGCAGTGGGATGCAGTGCGCATCGCTGGTGGTTCCGGTGTCCTACGCGAATCCGAAGAAGTACGGCAACACATCGATCAACGTTGCGAAACTGCAGGCATGGGGCAAGCGCACCGGCTCGTTGGTGCTGAACCCTGGTGGCCCTGGGGGCAGCGGCATTGATTACGCGGGCGCAGGTGAAGGCGTGGTGTCATCGTCGGTGCTTGAGCACTACGACCTCGTAGGATTCGACCCCCGAGGAGTGGCGAGCAGCCATCCGATCAAATGCCTCACGGATGCGCAGTTGGACACCCTTCTGGCATTTGACGCATCTCCGGATACAGCGGCCGAAGTTACGCAGGTGATGAAATTAGCCGACGGCATTGGTCACGGCTGCGTCAAGAATGCTCCAGTACTTTCCCGGTTCGTCGATACCGAGTCGGTTGCCCGCGATATGGATGTTTTGCGCGCTGCACTCGGAGCGAGGAAGTTGAATTACTTGGGTAAGTCCTACGGCACCTTCATCGGCTCCACATACGCTCACTTATTCCCAACGCGAGTTGGCCGATTCGTGTTGGACGGGGTGGTCGATCCGCGCCAAGGAAATGTTGGTTTAAGCAAGATGCAAGCGATGGGTTTTGAACGAGCCTTCGCGCGTTTCATCGATTACTGCTTGAGGAACGACTGCCCGCTGGGAAACACCCGCACACAGGCCCGAGCGAAGATGCTGGACATCATCGCGGCATCCGATGCGCACCCGGTGGCCACATCGCAGGCTAAACGCCCGCTGACTCAATCGCTCCTGGTCTCGGGTCTGCTCTTTGGCATGTATGACGCTTCCTACGGCTGGCAAGAGGAGTTGCACGCCTTGCGCGGGGTGGTGAAAGGTGATGGAAGTGACATGCTGTCGATGGTCGATTGGTTCACGAGCCGGGAGAACGGTCACTTCAAGGACAACGGCAACGAAGTGATCTACGCAGTTAACTGCATCGACCGCGCCGATCGCCCAGATGCGCCGCAGCTGAAGCGGTTGGCAGCCGACTGGAGCAAGCAGTACCCGTTCTTCGGCAGTTACCTCGCTTGGAGCATGGTCGGTTGCACTCACTGGCCTGTGCCTGCCACGGGTCGGGCCGGAGCATGGTCGGGGGGCAAGATTCCACCACTCCTCATCATCGGGAATGTGTGGGATCCAGCCACGCCGGTGGAGGGAGCCAAGTCACTCGCCTCACAGATGCCGGGTTCGGTATTCCTGCAGTGGAATGGCGACGGGCACACGGCGTATATGCAGGGGTCCCCGTGCGTG
This sequence comes from Actinomycetota bacterium, assembly GCA_009923375.1. Taxonomy (GTDB): domain Bacteria; phylum Actinomycetota; class Actinomycetes; order S36-B12; family UBA5976; genus RFTO01. The sequence goes on from RFTO01000001.1 coordinate 24,240, forward strand.
GACGACTATGTCAACAGGTTCTACCTACAAGGTGGCACACCCAAGGCAGGCACTGTCTGCGGATGAGATAACCGAGGCTAAACTCTCCCTGCTCTCAGCACCTTGGGGAGTAGCGCCGCCTTAGCTCAGTCGGTAGAGCGTCTCACTCGTAATGAGAAGGTCGACGGTTCGATTCCGTCAGGCGGCTCCGATGCGACGCGAGCGAAGCTCGCTTGGAGCAGCGGTAGTCACGCCGGAATCGGGAGGAGTCCCGTGTAGCGGGCGACGGCTCCGTCAGGCGGCTCCGAATTCCATGCCCGTCCAGGTTATTGAGGCAAACGAAATGTCGTGGAAATGACCTATCCGCGCGCCTAGGGTTGACCCCCATGATGGGAGAGCCCGACCAGTGTCCTGCGTGCGAGTCCATTCAAATGGAGCGCAGAGGCGGCAAAGATATGTGTCCGCGTTGTCATTACATCCAACCGTGCTGCGACGGCGGGAAATGCGGCTGAGTAGCCCGGGGTTAGTGCCGCCCGGAAAAGTGACCAAGAAATTCGACAATTACGACAAGTTTCCGCCGGGGCAGTTCTAGCCAAGCCGGGTTTGGTGGGATAAGGTTTCCTTACCTATGTTTTCCAAAGTTAGGGAGACGCTCTCGTGCGATTCATGAAGCCGACCGTTACGGCATCGACCTTTGCGACCAGACGATCAGCGACGACGCTGCGCGCCCGTGTGGCCTCATTTCTCGCGGCGGTCATCACCGTTGCAGGGATTGGTATGTCCGCGGCGGTCACGCCGGCTGCTGCTGCCGACTTACCGTCTTCAGATGCGACGCTGTCAAATCTCTCATTCACCGCAGATGGCAAGCCGCAGGGATTCTTCCCAGCATTCACGCCGACCTGGACTGAATTCTCGGTTTCTTTGCGCGCCGAGCAGCTTGCATTCGGTTGTTCATTTACGAAGAGCGACGCGGGTGCAACAGCAGTAGTGGCGCCAGCATGCAGTTCCGTCGTTTTCAGGAAAAATGTTTATGAAACCAAACTGGTCACGATCACAGTTACTGCCGCCGATGGCGTCTCGATGTTCGTTTACAAGGTCACTGTGGTTCACAGTCTGCCGATTAGTTCGAAGGTTGCACTCAAGAACATCTCCAGCAAGGGTTACAAACTTTCACCGAAATTTGATGGCAAGAAGAGTTTGTTTTACATGATCACGACGAAGCCGCGCGCAAGCCGCGTGACGATTGGCGCATCAGCATCAGGTGCGACCAAGGCGACGACTCTCAATCCAAAGAGTTGGTCGACAAATGGTCTGAATATTGTCACGATCCAGACTAAGAATGGGAAGCTCTCTGGCGCCTACACGGTTGCCATTTTGGTGCCCGCTTATCCGACAGCGACGCAATCAAATATTCAGGATTTCAACGGCGGCTTCAGTGTCGACGTGAGCACTGCCAATGGCACCGTTGACATGAGAAAGACGACCGCGGTACTCACACCCATGCAGAAAGCCGCCTGCTACGACCCAGGACAGCCCTCTCTTGCGACCACCAAATCTGGTGCCATTACAACCATCTACGTCACGAACGTGGGTCCTGGATGTGCTGTCTCACTCAAAACGACAATCCTGCCAGGGCTGAACTTCCTGCCAATCGCACCGTTGGTCACTAATCGCACCGTGTTGAATCAGATTGACTGGAGTGCGACCAGCCCAGTGGGCACGTTGGATGGCTTTACTGCCGATTTCAGTGTTCTTAACGCTGAGGTGACATGTACCGTCGCGGGCTCTACGAAGAACTACTGCACATTCAGCCGAAATGCAGACGAGAACGCTCGCCGCGATGGCCAGCTGAAGTTGACAGGACAAGCACTCGACACGAACCAAACCGTCACAGTGAAGTTCACACCTGACGCAGCAACCTCACCCAAGGCACCAATCACGGTCACAGCACGAACGTTGAAGGACGTTGCTCACCTAGACCTGACGTCAACCACGGTGCAGCCAAGTGGATTCTCAGTGGGCGCGACGTTAAAGCCTGGCACGTTGGTAACGGCAAGAATCCAACTTGCGGGCGCTTCCGCAACTTCAACTACGTGTATCAGCAAGTCCTTACCTCGCTTGCGCGAAGCAGGGTCGGACACTGCTGCGGCGACATTGGACCTCGCAAGTACCACGACTGACAAGGTCACCACTGTTTATGCAGTCGGTGTCTACACGGACTGCCTCGCGCAGATCACGATGAACGTCACGGGTAACACTGGCTATGCAACGCCCGCGACTGCAGCTGAACAACAGAAGACTGCGATTGGTACAGGTGGTGAAGCAGTTGCCAGTTTGAGTCGCTCAATTCAACGTACCGCGGACGGTTTCATCGTCACCTACAGCACCTTCGGCGGCACCATTCCTTGCCCCACGTTGACGGATCTGAGCAGGGCAGGTCGTATCTCTGTCGCCTGTTCCGGCGGCACCATCACGGTGTCGGGAGCCCTCCCGGGTGAGACTGTCAGTTTGGACGTTGTCTTCAACACCGCTGCTGGCTTTAAAGCCCCAGTCGGCGCTTTGTCGTTCACTGGCCAGGCCAACTTCGGGGTCGCAACTCTCAAGGCGGGTGCCGACTCCGTGAGCAAGCTCGGTGAGGGTTTCCGATTCAACGTCGCCGGAGTTCACTGCACCCCAACTGTTGAAATCAGCGATTACAACACAACATCAACACCAACAGTGAGCCTGAAGAACGGCATCGCCACTGTGGTTGGCATGAAATTTGACCCCACCAACCCGGGTGCCGATCGTGTGGCCACTGTTCTCGTCGGTTGCACGCCAGACACTGGTTATGACGCACCGGATCCTGTGTCAGTTACGGGAATGACGGCGGCCTTCAACGGTGTCTACAACATTGCGCCCCCCACGTTGACAGTGGACTGCCTCACTGTTACTTGCCCAACCTTCACTACCGTGCCGGGCACGATGACACTGCACACCTCCATCGTGGACTGGGTGTTCCCCCCAACCTCGAAGATCGATTTCCAGTACTCGTGGGAGCGCAGCATCAAAACTGATCCAGCGCAGGTGTGCACAAGCTTTGTGACGATCCCAGGTGAGACCACTGACTTCTATATGTCGCTTCCTGCCGCATCCGATACCTGCGTACGCGCATGGGTGACTCCCATCCTGACCGATCAGAACGGAAACATTCTCAAGGGCGACCCGGTGGCCACTAACAATGTGCCAGTTGAAGTCAAGCCAAGCTACCAGCGCATTAACGGCCTCCCTCACGTATCCGCTCCCGATGGTGCTGCCACCTTTGGAACGCCAGTAACCAGCACGATTGGCTACTGGAACGGCCTCGCTGGGGCAACGGCAACCTACAAGTGGCAACGTTGTGATGTAACCGGAGCAGCCAGTCTCGAGGAGGCGCAGACGACGAAGCCAGATCAACCGCAACCGTCGATCCTGACCAACTGTTCATCACATTGGACTGACATCGATCCGAAAACACACCCAACCGCGACATCGCAGACCATGTATGTCTCGGAGGATCAGATTGGCACGAATTTGCGTGCTGTTGTAACAGTGACTAATGCTCTGGGCACAGCGACAATGGAATCCGATATCTTCGCTGTTCCAGCAACCACAGAGGCGATCGCCACAGTGACAGGTGCTACTCCGAAGAATGTGGGAGCACCTGAAATTAAGGCGGCGTGGAACAACAACGTTGTCTTGGGTCGACCACTTGAGGTGTCGGCGACAGGGACATGGACCAACGCAGCTGGCTTGCGGGTCACCTGGGAATGGCAGTACCGAGCTTCTGGGGATGCTGGTTGGGACACGAGTGATTACTACGTAGACGAGCAGAGCGTGACATACCCGAATTCATGGGGTGCCACCACGTTTGCGGGCGACTACCGAGTGGTCGAGTTCCTCGTTGATGCCGATGGAAACACGGTATTCGACGGGAACGGAAGCCGTGTTGAGGGTTACTCCAACGTGATTCACGTGGATGCACCCTGATCTGTTAGTCCGTGATTGACCCAAGTGAAGGCGTTCGGCGTGCTCTGAATGAGTACACCGGACGCCTTCCTGGCGTTCCATTGCTGATTGGCTGCTCCGGTGGTCCAGATTCGCTCGCACTTGTCCACTTGGCCCTGCAAGCGCGTGACGAAGCGGCGCTTGCTCCAATACACGTGGGGGTCGTCGATCATCAATTGCAGCCAGGTTCCGCGCAGGTTGCTCAACGGGCAATTGAAGCAGCAAAGTCCCTGGGTGCCGATGAGTGTCACCTCTTGACCGTGACAGTGGATATTCACGGGCAAGGGATTGAAGCGGCAGCACGGTCGGCGCGACGTGAGGCGTTGGCCGAATGTGCAAGGAGAATCGGAGCCTTTGAAGTGTGGCTTGGCCACACACTTGATGACCAAGCAGAAACCGTCTTACTCGGACTGGCGCGAGGGTCGGGGGCGAGGTCGCTGGCAGGAATGCCGGATAACGATGGGATGTGGGCTCGCCCCTTGCTGCGCAGCCGCCGCACGGATGTCCATGCATGTTTACCCGCGGATACAGCGGCCTGGGCCGATCCGCATAACGAGGATCCTCGGTTCCTGCGACCGCGCGTCCGACATGACCTCATGCCAGTGCTGGAAGCTGTCCTGGGCGAGCGAGCCGTTGAAGGGTTAGCCCGAACGGCGGACTTGCTGCGTGCCGATGACATCGCCCTTCGAAGAATGGCGGCGACGTTTGCAGGTGAGGTTCTGATTGAGGCCACTGACAACCAGGTTGTTTTCGATCGATCGAGTTTGCGTGGCGGTCCCTCGGCTCTTCGGCAGCGCGTCTTGCGCGAGGCGCTGGTTCGGCTGGGTAGTCCCGCATCAGAGTTGACGTCGAGGCATTACGCCCGAATTGATGCGGCACTTGGTGGCCGAGGAACTGTGGGTCCGTTAGCGATGCCAGGCGCCGTCGAGGTCCTCGCTGAATCCGACCGACTCACTGTTCGCAAGCAGCACGGCCACTCCTAGGCTTCGTCACATCACAGCGGATGCCGCTAGGTGAGTTCCCAGAGTTGGCTGGACGGACAGAGGTGGAGCAGGCATGGATCACGAGGAAATCGCTGAGGATCTCGGCAGCATCGTCGTCACACAGGAGCAAATCTCCGTGCGAATCCGAGAACTCGCGGCCCACGTACACGAGGATTACAAAGATCAAGACTTGCTGCTCGTCGGCGTGCTCAAAGGTGCTGTGATGCTGATGGCAGACCTTTCCCGTGCTCTGCCGCGCCTGGTTGAGATGGACTGGATGGCGGTGTCCTCTTACGGCTACGGCACCCGCTCAAGCGGCGTCGTTCGCATTCTTAAAGATCTCGACGGTGACCTCAATGGCCGCAATGTTCTCGTTGTGGAGGACATCTTGGACTCCGGGCTGACTCTGTCCTGGCTGGTGCAGAACCTGCGCAGCCGTGGGGCAGCTTCGGTGGAGGTGCTCTGCTTGCTGCGCAAGCCATCAGCGGTGAAGGTCGATGTGCCGGTGAAATATCTCGGCTTCGACATTCCCGATGAGTTCGTGGTCGGTTTCGGTTTGGATTACGCGGAGCAGTACCGAAACCTGACCTGTGTGGCCGCATTGGCACCGCATGTGTACGAGCAGGCGTAGCCCGGGGGCACACACTGGGTTCGGCACTCGCTGAGCGCACATATCCATGTCAGGCATACGCTTGCCAGCGGTGCTCCACACGGGGGCGACGCGTTCAACTGACGAAGGGAGTCGGGTCCCACGGGACCTGGGTGACGGGTGAAGAGACTGTTTCGCGGTCCACTGAGTTGGATCATCTTGATTGTGCTAGCTGTCGTTGTGGTCACGAATGTGCTCTCGGGTATGGGTGGTCCCACGAATGTGGAGACTCACCAGGCCTATAAGTCCATCACACAGCTGCACCCCGGAACGAAGGCGCATGTCCTCATCGTCGACGGCGACCAGTCGTTGGTCGTAACCAAGGATGATGGATCTCAAATCGCCACGCAATTCAATGAAGGCCAACAGGCCACAATCATCGACCTTGCACGCAAGCAGGGTCTTGCCTGGAATTCAACCCGCCCGCACACGAGCATCTGGATGTCAATCCTGATTTCGATGCTGCCGATCGTGTTCATGCTTTTGCTTTTGTTCTTCTTCATCAATCAGTCGCAAGGTGGCGGCAGCAAGATTATGAACTTCGGTAAGGCGCGCACTAAAGCCGTCTCGAAGGACATGCCGAAGACCACCTTCGCAGATGTTGCGGGGGTGGAGGAGGCGGTTGAGGAGCTGCAGGAAATCAAGGACTTCCTTGCCGACCCGGCCAAGTTCACCAAAGTTGGCGCCAGGATCCCTAAGGGTGTACTGCTTTACGGCCCGCCGGGAACTGGAAAGACCTTGCTCGCCCGCGCGGTGGCCGGCGAAGCGGGTGTTCCGTTCTTCTCAATCTCTGGATCTGATTTCGTGGAGATGTTCGTAGGTGTTGGTGCAAGCCGAGTTCGTGACCTCTTCGAGCAGGCTAAGGCGGCCGCCCCGGCCATCATTTTCGTGGATGAAATTGATGCAGTTGGACGCCACCGTGGTGCCGGGCTCGGCGGTGGGCACGACGAGCGCGAGCAGACACTTAACCAGTTGTTGGTTGAGATGGACGGCTTTGATGTTAGCGGCGGGGTCATTCTGATCGCTGCGACGAACCGCCCCGACATCCTTGACCCAGCGCTGCTGCGCCCTGGCCGTTTCGATCGACAGATTTCAGTGGATGCACCCAACCTCGACGGCCGCGAGGCCATCCTGAAAGTGCATGCCTCGGGCAAACCTTTCTCCGAAGATGTCGATCTTCGGGCGGTCGCTCGCCGGACGCCAGGTTTCACTGGAGCCGATCTTGCGAACGTGCTCAACGAGGCGGCGCTACTCACGGCTCGCATGAGCGCATCGCAGATTACGAATGAAATTCTCGATGAGTCCATCGATCGCGTGATTGCCGGACCACAGAAGCGGACTCGCGTTATGGATGATCACGAGAAGCTCATCACGGCCTATCACGAAGGTGGGCACGCTCTCGTGGCCGCAGCCTTGCCGAACACTGACCCAGTGCACAAGATCACCATCTTGCCGCGCGGTCGCGCACTCGGCTACACCATGGTGCTGCCTGAGGATGACAAACACTCCACCACCCGAGCGCAGATGCTGGACCAGCTGGCATACATGCTTGGCGGCCGCGCAGCCGAGGAATTGATCTTCCACGACCCCACCACGGGCGCCAGCAACGACATTGAGAAAGCCACATCTGTGGCGCGGGCGATGGTTACTCAATTCGGTATGACAGAGCGACTTGGCGCAATCAAATACGGGCAGTCATCGGGCGAGGTGTTCCTCGGCCGCGATATGGGCCACCAGCGCGATTACTCAGAGGAAGTCGCAGCAGCCATCGATGAGGAAATCCGCACACTGATCGACAATGCTCACCACGAGGCGTATGAAGTGCTGGCAGATAATCGCACCGTCCTTGATGCGTTAGTGGTGGAGTTGCTGGAGCGGGAAACATTGGACAAAGAGGAGGTGGCGCGAATCTTCGAACCATTAGTTCGTCGCGCCGCCCGCCCAGCCTGGACGGGCTCAACGCGTCGTGTGCCGAGTGATGCACCACCAGTGCAGGTCCCCGCTCGGTCGATTCCGTCGATGGATCCTCCCGCGTAGGGCTAGGGCATGTCATCACACTCCGCCGATAAATCTGGTGGCGAGCTGGGCATCGATCCAGTCACCGCATCAGTTGCTGCCGTAGGTGAGTTCGACGAAAGTGGCGCAGCGGCCGCCGTACGCGCGTTGCTCATCGCAATTGGCGAAGATCCAGAGCGAGACGGGCTGCTCAACACACCAGCGCGAGTTGCGCGCGCCTATCGGGAGCTAACAGAGGGACTTCGCGCCAACGAAGCCGATGTTCTAGGCACCACTTTCGACCTTGGGCATCAGGAGATGGTGCTTGTCCGTGACATCACGGTTCAGTCACTGTGTGAACACCATCTGATGCCCTTTCATGGCGTTGCCCATATCGGTTACATCCCCGGTAACGACGGCCGAATCACCGGATTGTCGAAACTGGCCCGTTTGGTTGATGTGTATGCCCGTCGACTCCAGGTACAAGAACGCATGACCACTCAGATTGCGGACGCCTTGATGTCCGTCCTTGGTGCGCTCGGATGCATCGTCGTTATCGAATGCGAGCACATGTGTATGTCCATGCGAGGTGTTCGCAAGCCAGCGTCACGGACCACGACCTCGGCTGTGCGCGGAGTGCTCAGGGATCCGGCCACGCGCGCCGAAGCCATGTCCCTCATCGTGAGGTAACGATGTCTCCGCTGGTGATGGGTATCCTCAACGTGACCCCGGACTCTTTTGCCGAGTCCATTCCTTTGGTGGTAGACGCCGCGGTGGATGTCAATGCGGCAGTTACTCGCGCCCTGATGGTTGTGGCCGACGGCGCCCACATCGTCGATGTCGGTGGCGAGTCGACACGTCCCGGCGCTGAGCCCGTCTCGGAGGAAATCGAGCAGGCGCGAGTGTTGCCAGTGATCGAGGAACTCGCCAAACATAAGTTAGACATCAGCATCGATACACACCACTCGGCGACTGCAGCGGCGGCCATCTCGGCGGGCGCGAGCATCGTCAACGACGTCAGTTGCGGAGCAGACCCAGACATGTTCGCGCTCGTCGCAAAGCATGATGTTCGATACGTGCTCATGCACAATCGCGGCACGAGCGCGGATATGTACTCCCAGGCGGTATACCGAAATATCGGCGCTGATGTCGCGGCTGAACTTGAGGATCGAGTGTCCAAGGCATTATCGGCTGGAGTCCGTCGAGAGCAGATCATCGTGGATCCCGGTATCGGGTTTGCAAAGACCCGAGAGCAGAACTGGGAGCTACTGCGCAATCTGGGCAGCGTGATCGCGCTGGGGCTGCCTGTGCTGCTCGGTGTGAGCCGTAAGCGATTTTTGGGTGAACTCCTAGGCGCCGAAGGTAGCGCGCGAGGCGTCGAGGGTCGAGACGTGGCAACCGCTGCTTTCAGTATGTGGGCGGCGCAACTGGGCCTGTGGGGGGTGCGGGTGCATGATGTCCGCAGCACTGTGGACGTCCTCGCCGTGGCAGCCGCATTGGAGGTGGAGTGTGGATAGCAAAGCTGGAAGTGGTGCATGTTGCCAGCCATCAGACTGTGGCGGCGGTGCGATCGTTTCTCTGCAAGGAATTCGCGGGATGGGTTACCACGGAGTTTTCGAGCACGAGCGCCGCAACGGCCAGGAGTTCGTGGTCGACGTGCGCATGCACCTGCAGCCTGGCGTGCTCGAGGCGGCAGCAGCCACTGATCGGATTGCCGATGCTGTGGACTACTCCCACGTGGCTACCCAAGTCCTAGCAGCCATCACCGGTGAACCATTGAATCTCATTGAGACACTTGCGGACCGAATTGCGACGTCAGTGCTCGCTGACCCCCGCATCTCGTGTGTGGATATAACCGTCCACAAACCGCAGGCGCCGTTGGCCATGGTGTTCACGGACGTCACCGTCAGCGTCTGTCGCCATCAGGAACACAGATGAGCCGCCGCGTGTGGTTTTCGCTCGGCTCCAACCTTGGCAATCGCAGTGAGCACTTGCAACTGGCCGTTAATGAGTTGAGTGCGCTTGGGAATGTGCGTGTGAGCAGCGTCTACCAGACCGCACCAGTTGGCGGACCAAAGCAACCTGACTACTTAAATGCGGTTGTGGAAGTGACCACGGCAGCATCGCCGCGAGAACTCCTTCAAGCGTGTGGAGCGATCGAAATCGCGGCCCTGCGGGAGCGACTTGAACGCTGGGGTGCACGCACGTTAGATGTCGACATCATCGCTATAGACGGCGAGAGTTGCAATGAACCAGATCTGCAGGTGCCGCACCTGCGTGCGCAGGACCGCGAGTTCGTCATGGTGCCATTGGCTGAGTTGGTGGAGTTAGCAAGTATCGGCTTCATTGAAGTTACCAGGACTGATGATGTGAGGCTCACGGATGTGTTGTTGAGCGTTGGTGCTGCACGGTGAAGCCGACGAGCCTAAGAGTGATCACCTCCCTAGCGATTGCCGCCGGCGGGCTCGGCTGGTCGCTTGCGCAACTCATCTACTCGTGGCGTTCTCGAATGGTTGTTATCGGCTGGGGCCCGTCCATCGCCGTCGGGATGCTCACCGCGGCCATCGCTATTTGGGTGCTCTTGGCTCGACCGAGATTGAAGCGCCTGAAAGGAGCGCTACCGCTACCACCGCTGGTGGCAGCTCGCACTGCCGCATTGGCGTTGGCATGCTCACGCACCGGCGCCGTTTGCGCGGGTGCATATGCTGGCATCTTTTTTAGTGCCTCTTTACATCTACCCGCTGCAACTTCGCGCAAGGATATGTGGACGTGTGGTGTGGTGGTGATCATCAGCGTCGTGCTTGTTGTGCTTGCGTTATGGCTGGAGTCCTTATGCCGAGTCAAGCGTGGCGGCGATGATGATGATCGTGGCAGCAAGTCACCGATTGCACCAGCCGGCGCCTGACCCTTTTTGACTAATTACCTCTCTTGCGACACCTGAGTTGCACGCATCCCCTTATCTTCACGACGGCTCCACAAGTGAGCCGCGCACCTGGTGCGTAATTCAAACGAGGGGAAACACATGCACAAGAACGGCACACCTCCCAAGAAACTCTGGCTGCGCAGCGCAATTGCAGTCGGCGTCACTTTTGTGGGCCTAGGCGCCCTGGCGTCATCCGCACTTTGTACCGACGCCGGGACTGTGAGCAGCAACGCGTTCACGGATGGCACGGTTGTGCTCGGGTTGACCCCGGTCACCACCGCTCTCACTGCTACAAACATGGCTCCCGGCGACACTAGCTACGGGACAATCAAGGTGACCAACAACGGCACGTTGCCAATGCGTTACGCCGCAACGTCGGTTGCCACGAACGCTGATGCCAAGGGTCTTGCAGCACAAGCGCAGATGACGATCAACGTCGGCGCTACCACGTGTGATGCAGCTGGTTTCGCCAGCGGCACCTCGGTGCACTCTGCAGGTCCGTTGGGCACCACTCCGGCTTCTATGGCTGTCTTCGGCGATCCGGCAACGGGTTTGCAGACAGGTGGCCGCGCTCTAGCTGCTGGCGCTAATGAGACCTTGTGCGTGAGGGTTGCGTTGCCACTGTCAACTGGTAACGCCTTCCAGGCTGCCACCACGACGGCGACATTCTCCTTCTCGGCCGAGCAGACGACGATCAACTAGTGGATAACGGCATCGTGACAGGAAAACTCAGCGATGCCGATGGTGTGCTGCAACCACGATCGCCTCGTGCGGGTCGATGGTTGCAGCGCACCACCACCACTGTGCTCTGGATGCTCCTCGCGGGAGCCGTTTACTCGGCATCCGTGCCGGTGTGGTTTCGCATCCACAGCTGGCAAGTCGTCACCCTCGTCAGCGGCTCCATGGCGCCTACGTATCCGACGGGCACGGACTTGATCATGGCAAAGGTCGCGGATCCAACGAGCATGCAGGCAGACGACTGCTGGCGGCAGCGCTGGCAGCGGCAGCCGTGACGCTGGTCGCTGACATTCCCGCACAGGGGTTGTTCACATCGACGGTTACTCAGACGGCATTGAACATCACTGCCTGGTCGGGTTGTACCCCTGCGCTCTACCAGCAGCAAGTGTCCGCCACCAACCCGATTGCATATCTGCGTATGCAACCAACCCTCCGAACCGAGTCAGATATCGGAACAAGCGGCGGTGACTGGAAGTGGAGCAGTGCACCGACATCCGCAGCCGGGGCATTGACCTGCGACACAAACCCTGCGGTGGAGGTCACATCATCGAAGGTGCTGAGCAGTGAAGGCGCGGATGCTGTCACTGTAGACAGCGTTCCTTTCAGTTACGCGTTGTGGATTAAAGCTGCCGCTGGAGCTGAAGGAGTCGTATTCTCCTCGGCTGCTGGACTGACGAGTTCAGGAGCGAGCGTTCGTGCTGATCGTGCCTTGTTTCTCCGAAGTAATGGCACCTTGGCGGTGGGCATGGCAGATGGGCCCCAAATAACCGCCCTCACTAGCACGAAAGTGATCGCGGACAACACGTGGCACTTTGTGGTGGTCACGCTGAAGGTGAATGACGTCGGAAATGGCCGCGGGCTTCGGCTGTACATCGACGGTACTCAAGCCAGCTATTCAAATACGATGCGTAAAGGTGCAGCGCCCGCAGCCAACGAATCTTGGCGCGTCGGTCCAGCCACACTTGACTCCCAGTTAGGCGCATTGATCCCGTCAGGGACATTCGCAGGCTCCATTGATGAACTCGCGGTGTGGAATCGAACCATCACTGACGCGGAGATCGCCAACATATGGGCTTCGCGGACCGGCTGAGTGGCGCGCGACTGGTGACAGCGCGTCAAGGTTCACTGCGCGGAGCGCAACCACCAGATGTGTTCCTCATCGTCCCGCTGCCAACGGGTAAAGCCGGAGTTCATCAGCACGCGCTGACTGGCGAGGTTGTCAGCCTCGGTCTCTGCAACCACAGTCAAGCCGAGTGGCGTTGCTAGATTGATGAGCAGTTGGACAGCTGCTGTTGCAATACCGCGGTTTTGATGTGACTCGGCAATGCCGTAGCCGATCTCAATGCGCTGCTCGGAATCTGGTCCCGCCTTGAAGCCACAACCACCCACCAGCAAGTCATCGGCAATGACTAAGAAGAGTGAGAGCCACGGTTGCTCGGCTGTGGCATTTTCATAATCGATGCCAGCGGCGATACGTCGGCAGACCAAACCAGCCAGCATCACATCTGCGTCTGTGGGGAAGTCATCTGCCCAGGTGGCGTGGCGCCTGCCGTTGTAGATGTCTGCAGCGAGTTCCGCGGTGAGCGGGGTCAGCGATACCTGAGTTACAGCCATAGAGAACTCTTCTCGACCAAGGTGATGAGCTCCTGTCGCAGGGTGGCCGCCTCAGCCGCGAACCCGCGTTGCGCTGTTGCGAAAGCGGCACGGCCAGCTGGAGTCTCAACGCGAATCGGGACAAGTCCCATCGCCGAGAAGTCATAGGGAGATGACTGCATGTCCACGGTGCGGATGCGACGAGCAAGCTCAAATGCACGCCGGATGAACTCGCTTGGGATCAGTGGCTGCAAACGCATCGCCCACTTGTAAAGGTCCATGTTCGCGTGCAGGCAGCCGGGTTGGTCGAAGTCGGGCTGCGTGGCACGTGAGTGTTGGATCGGGTTCAGCTCCAGAGCGCGCGGGGTGAAGAACCGCCACGCATCAAAGTGCGTGCATCGAAGTCCGACACTTTCGATGGTGTCGCTGATCTGACTCGCGTTGATGCGCAGCGACCAGGAGTTATGGCGGACCTGCTCAGGCGTTTGGTCGAGCAGCATCGCCCATTCATGTAATCCAAAACAACCTAAGCCTGCTGGGCGCGATGCAGTGTTTCGCTGAAGGCCAAGTACCCAGGCACTGCTCGTGCGTAGGTGCTCGCGCTTGTTCTCGGGGAGATGGAGGGCATCAAAGGCAAAGGCTCCGTTAGTTTCGACGAAGCCAGGTGGGAGTTCATCGGCTGCAGTGCCGCCCACCAAGGCGATTCCCGCACCTGGGGTCCAACGTCGTAGGGCACCAGGTGAGTAGGGGTAGTACTCCCAGAGGAAATCCTCCACCGGATGCTTGATTCCATCCGTCCGCCTAGCCAAGCGATCGTTAGCGGCAGCGGTCGCCCATTGCCGATGGTCATGTTGCAATGCGCGCCATTGCTCCTGCGGCATGATCTCAAGGGGGGTGGAACTCACGTGCACAAGTGTCCACCAACCCTGTGGCGACAAGCAGCCCGCCGTCACATGACACGATGGTCATATGGAAGAGGCAGATTCGCCTAGCGGCATGAGGCCCACAGCATCGAATGTGGCTGCACCTGTAAGTGGGTCCGCGCAGGAGCCGACGGCCGCCGAGAAGCTCACTGCAGCATTAGCCGCAATTGATCTGACACCCGACACCACGACCGACGAGCGGATCCCTCCAGCCTTGCCGCAAACTGAATCGCTACTCGATGAAGTGCCGCCGCATCACGTGCCCCGCGCTTAGCATTCGACCTAAACGCCTGCTTTGCTTAACGCCCTGAGCCGGTGCGAGAGCGTAGGGCGATGCTGACATGTGGCTGGT
>RFTO01000002.1 GCA_009923375.1 Actinomycetota bacterium
ATGTGCGGGAAGAGGATGTCTACGGCTTCGGCGTTTGCCCCCATTGATGGGGTCAAGTTTCCTCCAAGTTGCGCCGCGGGTGTCGCTGTCCAGCTGGCATTCGCAATGTTCAGGGCAGCTGGCGCAGGCTCAGCCTGTGCAGATGTGTTCGTGTTGACCAACGAGAATGTCGCGTAACCATTCGCATCCGTCATCGCAGTGAGGGTCACCTTGGAGCCAGCTGCGATTGATGTGGCACCAGCGGTAAACGAGGTCAGTTCGCCATTGCCGTTGACCACCAGGCTCATCTGCTGGGAGGCGATAGCTGCACCAGTGTCGCTCATCGTCGCCCGGTAGCGCAGCAGCAACTGCGATCCAGCTGCGTAGTAGCGCACATATGCCTTGGAGTCCGAGTCAGCGTTTTGCAGCCAGCTGGTGGCGTCATACGCATCCTTGGTCGTGTCGATCACCGGGCTGACCAGGCGGATCACTGGACGGCCAGCGGCAAGTTTCACCGTGTGACTCCATACGCGGTCCACCCGCTCGGAGAGTGCGCCGACGGTGGGAATGAGATCGAAGCCCGACTCTTGTGCAACCACGCGGCTGTCATCCCAGTACGACATGCTGCTCGGCGGCTGGGGGCGTGGCTCTGCAGAGGCATTTGGCGTGGTGCTGTGCAATGTGAACGTCGCGTAGCCGTCGGCGTCAGTTGTTGCAGTCAGCGCCCCTGTGAAGGTGGCACTGCCATTTGTTGGGACCAGCATCATCACCGTGTTGGCGAGCGCACTGCCACCAGCGGAGGTCGCGCGGTAGTGAAGGACCAAGTCGCTGCCAGTCTCCACAAATTTTACGAAGGCCTTATCTGTATTGGGGAGTGCTGGCGCCCAGTAGGTCTTGTCCGTCATACCAGCTTTGTCCTGGTCGCTTAAACGGATGTTCGCAACGGGCAATGAGAGCCCTGATGGTTTCACAGTGTGAGTCCACACACGGTCAACGTGCTCAACTCCAGCGCCGACGCTCGGGTTAATCTCAAACTTCGTCGGCGTCGGGGGATTCCAGGAGTCATCCCAGAAACTCATTGTGCTCAGGCCGTAGGGACGCGGCTCGGCGTTGGCAACATTGGTGGTGCTCGTCAGTGTGAAGGTCACCTTGCCGTTAGCGTCAGTTGTGCCAGTGAGAGAGCCGGAGAAAGTCGTGACCTCATCGGCCGTGATGCTCAAGGTCACCGATGTGTTGCCAAGCGCTACGCCGGCGCCGTTCGTGGCTGTGTAATGCAGCACCAATGGGGTGCCGGCTTCAACGAACTTCACGAAACTCATCGACTGCGGTTCGTTTGTCCACCAGTATGACTTGTCTGTCATTGTGGCTTTGTCAGCCGCTGACAAACGGATGTTTGCCTCAGGCAGGTTCGTTGCAATAACAGTGTGAGTCCACACACGGTCGATGTGTTCGTGAATCTTGCCCGAGTTATCCAATCCAATGCTGGGGATGAAGTTGAACGCGGAGAAGTCCTTGACGGTATCGCCGCGGTGGTCATCCCAGAAGCTCATCGTGCTTGGGGACACAGGTCGGGGCTCGGCATCGACGTTGGCCGTGGTGTTGTGCAGAACGAAGGTGGCGTAGCCGTTCGCGTCGGTGGTCTGCGAGATCGTGTCAACGCTCGCGAACTCGAGGTACGACGCCTTGGCGACGCCATCCTTAGTCAAAGTGACGGGAACATTCGGAACTGCGCGACTGAAGGTGTCGGTAACTTGGTAGTGCAAGGTCAAGGTGGCGCCAGCTTCGACGAACTTCACGAGGCTTTTGGAAGCTGCCTCGTTGGTCCACCAGTAGGACTTATCAGACATGGTTGATTTATCAGCTGCCGTCAAACGGATGTTGACATCCGTTGGCAAAGCGACCGCGAGCGCGGCAGGAGTGGCTGCGGAAAATCCCGACGCCACAAGAAAGGTGGCAACAAGCCCGGTAATGACGCGTCGGATGGGTGTGGCTACTGAAAACATGTGTCCCTCTCAGGTCTCCGTCAGGCTGGGTACAAGCTGCCGGGTTTGTGAAAACGCTTTCACCGATACTAAGTGAACGCGGAAATCAGGTGTAATGCAACATCTGACGCCTAAGAAATGACGGAGAAAGCGCTGCGGCGAGTTACGCGGTCTCGCGCACGACAAGGTGTGTGGGCAATATCACGGACTTTGGCACGGCCCCTTGAATGGCTTCGATCACCATTGATGCGGCTGTTGCTCCTAGCGCCTCAACATCTTGCTGCACTGTGGTCAGCTGCTTGCGCCCGATTCGACCGGCGAACATATTGTCAAATCCGACGACTGCGACTTGCCCAGGCACGTCGATGCCCCGATCATCGAGGACAGCAAGGGCGCCAATGGCCATCGCGTCGTTGGCGATGAAAACACCGTCGATATCAGGATGGCGGTTCAGCAGTTCATTCATCGCCGCCTCACCGCTCTCGTCAGTCCAATCACCAAACACCACAAAGCTTTCATCGAGTTCGATACCAGCATGTGCCAGGGCCGAACGGAAGCCATCAAGCCGTAGTCGGCCAGAGCTGAGCCGGACGTCGCCGGCGATGGTTGCTACGCGGGTGCAGCCGCGCTTGAGAAGGTGAGTGGTGGCGATTTCCGCTCCACCGAAGTTATCTGAGTCGACATAAGTGAAGGAAGCGGCATCGTCCGGCCGGCCAACGACGACACAAGGCAAGCCGAGGTCCTGAAGTTGACGGACAACGTTGTCGTTATGGAGCTGGAAGAAGATGGCTCCATCCACATGGCCCGGGGCCAAAGTGCCCATCACCTGTGGGTCGGCATCATCGAGCGGCCGAACCATGAGCAACGCCTGCATCCCAGAGTCCTGTAGCGCGCGGCTTACCCCTGTGGTGATGATTCCCCAGAAGGGGTCGGAGAACACGTTGAGGTTGCTGTCAATAACGGCGGCCACAAGTCCCGTGCGACCCGTTGCCAGTGTTCGCGCCGCCCGGTTCGGGGCGTAGCCAAGTTCCTCGATGATCTCGTTGATGCGTGCGACTCGAGCAGGTGCGACCCGAGGATCGCCGTTGAGCACCCGTGAAACGGTGGCCGGACTCACACCTGCCCGCTGGGCGATATCGCTCAGAGTCACTCTTGCGTGGTTCACGACACCCCTTCACATCAGCGGGTGGTCGCGCGTGCTTCGCAGCGAGTATCCCGACTAGACGGGGACTCTATCTGATTCGATGATCTGCTTATAAGTGTGAGCGCTGCGCTTAAGGGTGCGCTTTTGGGTGTGGAAGTTCACATGAATCATCCCGAAACGCTTCGCATATCCGTAGGCCCATTCGAAGTTGTCCAGCAAAGACCACGCGTAGTAGGCGACGACTGGAGCGCCTTGAGCAATGGCGGACTGCAGGGAAGCGAGGTGGTTGGTCAGGTATGCCACCCGCCGGGTGTCGTTCACCTCCCCATTCGCATCGGGCTCATCGTCGTAAGCAGCGCCATTTTCCGTGATCATCAACGCTGGGATTGCCGGCCAATCGGTGTGCACACGCATGGCCAGAACGCCAAGGCCCTCGGGAGTTACAGGCCACTCCATGTCAGTCAACGTGCTTTGTAAATGTTCCGGCACACGGGTGTCGGCGCGCTCGGCAAACGGGAAGAGCCCACCATCACGCAGCGCCCCATCGACCTCCCGGGCTGTGGAAACAAAACTGTCGCTGTAGTAGTTGATTCCGAGGAAGTCAGGCTCGGTCTTAAGAATCTCCGCATCGCCCGAGAGGACGACTGAACTCAACATGTCGCCGTATTCCTCTTGCAAAACCACGGGGTATTGACCATCGGTGAGTGCATCGATCCACCAACGGTTGATGTGGGCGTCGAGGAGATCGGCTGCCTTGATGGCTTCAGCATCCGCATCGACAGGCACGATGTAGTTGGTCATGTTGAGAGTGATGCCGACCTGACAGTCTGAGACAACTTGCTTGATCACCCGAGTGGCGCGGCCATGAGCAAGCGCTGTGTGGTGTGCAGCAGCAATTGCTGCAGGAAGCTCCTGGCGGCCGGGGGCGTGAACTCCGGACATGTAACCGAGCCATGACACACACCACGGCTCGTTGATGGTGATCCACAACTTCACACGGTCGCCGAACGCCTCAGCACAGGCGCGGGTGTAATGCTCAAAAGCATCCACTGTTGCGCGATTTGCCCAACCGCCGGCATCCTCCAGTGGTTGTGGGAGATCCCAGTGGTAAAGCGTCACAGCCGGGGTGATTCCAGCTGCGATGAGTGCATCGATCAGGCGGTTATAAAAGGCGAAGCCAGGCTCATTGCGGGTAGTGCCGCCGTCAGGAAATAAACGCGGCCACGCGATCGACAAGCGGTAGCTGTCGATTCCGATCTCGCGCATGAGCTCGATGTCCTCGGCGTAGCGGTGGTAGTGGTCGCAGGCGGTGTCGCCGGTGTCGCCGTTCTCAACCTTGCCGGGAGTCTTGCTGAAAGTGTCCCAGATGCTCGCTCCGCGACCATCCTCGTGCGCTGCTCCTTCAATCTGGTAGCTCGCCGTTGCGGCACCCCAGATAAAGTCCTTAGGGAAGCTCATCAGCCCTTCACCGCACCTTCCATGACTCCAGCGACGAGTCGCCGTCCGACGAAAATGAATAGAACGAGCAACGGTGCGGTGCCCAGCAGTGCAGCACCCATGATCGCTTGGTAATCGACCGTGTAACTGTTACTCAATTGAGTGATTGCCACTTGGACTGTGTATTTGCGCGGATCCTGCAGCACCAGCGAGGGCCACAGGTAGTCGTTCCAGGTGCCGAGGAAGGAGAACAACCCGAGCACGAACGCTGCTGGGCGGATCGCTGGGAAGACAATCCGACTGAAGGTGCGGAAGGAGGAAGCCCCATCGATGCGAGCCGCCTCAAGCAACTCATTGGGCACCTGGGAATCGATGAGTTGCCGCATCCAGAACACCCCGAAGGCGCCGACCAGCGCCGGGATGATCAAGGCCTTGTACGAGCTGATCCAGTTGAGCCACGTCATCACCATGTACATGAAGATCACACCGAGTTGCGCCGGCATCATCATGGTGCCGACGATGAATGTCAGCATGTTCTTCTTGCCTGGCACGCGGAGCTTCGCAAGTGCGAAGCCGGCGAGAGCGGAGAAGAACACATTCGAGATGGCGATGATGGCTGACACCTCGAAGGTGTTCAGAATCGCGTGCAGGAACATCCAGTGGTTGGTTGTGTCCGCATTGATGATGCGGCTGAAGACCTCGCCGAAGTGCGGCCCAGGGGTCAGTGATGGCGGGATCTTCGAGATGACGTCAGAGCCATTGGATGCAACGACGTACATCCAGTAGAACGGGAAAATCGAGATGAACGCCATGAAGGACAGGACCGTATATGTCAGCGGCGACACGCGTCCTCGCCGTTTGCGCTTGCCGTGTGTCTGCGATGGCGTTTCTGGAGACGGCACTGCCACATCGGCGCCGGTGGGGAGATTACTGACGAGTGTCATCGTGAGTCCTCACTAGCGATGCGACGGGTGATGAGGAAGTTCAAGGCAGAGATGATGATCACGACGATGGTGATGCCCACGCCGATGGCGGCCGCGTAACCCAGTCGCTCATTCTGGTTCAGTTCCTTAAATAGGTAGAGAGTGAGTGTGAGGAACTGACTGTTCGCGCCGCCGTCGAGGCCACCGCCGTAGGTCAAAGGCTCCACAAAAAGCCCCAGGCCACCGATGGTCCCCATGATCAACATGAATGTGATGGTGTTACGCAGTTGAGGGATGGTGACGTACCAAACCGTCTTCACTCGCGAGGCGCCGTCGATTGCGGCTGATTCATAAAGTTCGCGCGGGATGGCGAGGATGGCCGACAGCAAGATGAGTGAGTTGTAGCCCAACCAACGCCAGTTGATCATGGTCGCAATCGCAACGTGACTCGGTAGCCGCTCGTTGATCCACTCGATAGGGCCCACGTTGACATAGTGCAGCCCGACATTGATCAACCCGAAGTCTCGACCGAAGATCTGCTGGAACACGATGGCGACAGCGAGGACAGACGTGATGTTCGGAACCATGAGCAGCGTGCGCCAGAAGGAGCTGCCACGCAATTTCGGGTTTGCCAGCAGCATGGCTAGACCGAAGGCCATGATCAACTGTGGGATCGTGGAGATCGCCCAGATTGAGAACGTGTTCTTCAGCGCGAGCCAGAAATACGGATCGCTCCACAGCTCATCGAAGTTGCGCATTCCCACCCACGCGTCCTTGAGTGCCTGGAAATTGTGGCGGTCAAGGAAGTCGTAGTACGTACTCCAGTCGACATTGAAAAATGCCAACCCGGTGGTGAAGACAATCGGTAAGGCTCCGAACAGGACGAAGTGAACGAAGAACGGCGCAACATAGAGGAAGCCGATTCGGTCCTGCCGCGCGATAGCAGACGGGCGCCGCTTGCGGCTGCGCGTTGCCGCAGCCTTTGGCTCTACTACTTCAGGTCGAACTTCCAGTGTTGTCACGCGAGCGCCTATCTCCGATAAGTCTTGTTCGTGGGGTGTTCTGTTGCCAGGCTAAGTGTTAGCCGACATTCCGCCTGATGTCGTTCAGCGCCTGGCACCATGCAGCATCCACTGTCTGAGACGGGTGACCACCGCATGATTGGGTTTGTGTTCCTTGGGTGACGCGCGACAGTGCCTGGCCGAACGTGGAGTCGATGATTCGATCTTTGGCGCCGGAGTAAATCGGCTTCAATGCCAACGCACTCGAGGAGTAGATCTTGCCCAGCGGGGCGTTGCTGAAGAACGGATCCTTGTAGTTCTTGATCGCTGGGTTGCTGTACAGGTTGTACGTCGTTGGGAACAGGCCGTACTGCTTGAATGTCGTCAACTGCTGAGCTGGGGCGAGGTACCACTTGATGAAGGCCCAGGAGGCAGCTTGGTTGCCAGAGTTCTTCGGAATGGTCAACATGCTTCCACCCATGTTTCCGCCGCCACCAGGCACCGCTGCGACATCCCACTTGCCCTTGGTGCTCGGAGCCTGCTGCTTGATGTAATCGAGCATCCAGGCGGGAGCGAGAATCGTGGCAAAAGCGCCGTGCTGCATGCCTGCACCCCAGTCAGCGGTGAACTGGTTGATCTTGGTGCCGATGCTGCTGTTGCACTTGCCGGCAGCTTTGGTGACACAGCCCGCTTGAGCGGCGACATTGAAAGCCTGGTGCACGTGCGTGTTGTTGCTGTAGATGAGCTGGTGCGACCTTGGGTCGTAGTACTTCGATGTGCCTTGGTTCAGGACAGCAGCAAACAAGGTGCCAGTGGAGTCGATGAACTTGGAGCGCGGCATCTTGCTGTTGTAACTCTTTCCCACCTTGATGAAGTCAGCCCATGTGCGCCAAAGCTTCGCGACCTTTGTTCGGTCGGTTGGTAGACCCGCCTGCTTGAAAAGATCCACTCGGTATGCCACGGCGAGACCGCCGACATCGGTCGGAATCCCAATCTGCGAGCCGTTCAACGCCGTTCCTTGGGTGTAGCGGAAAGGCAGGTAGTCCTTAGAAATTGCACGTGCACCCAGCGTGTTCAAGTCAGTGAAACGAGAGGCAATCATCGGCTGACGGAACTGACCCATGTAGGACAGCTCAACGGCAGCGATATCCGGTACGGCATTGGAGTTAAGGCTGCGAAGTAATTGCTGGTGCTCACCGTCAAGGTCCATCTTGTTGATCACAATTTTGATGTTCGGATGCAGCTTGCGGTAGGCGTCCACAATCTTCGGCTCGAACACGTTTCCAAACGACGACACCTTGAGGGTCACCTGGGTTGCTCCGTGGACTGGCGCCACGAGCAATGTGAAGAGCAATGGTGCGCTGGCAGCAACTACTTTGAGGGTCGATCGGCGGAACATGTGAAGGCCCCAATCTGGATGTGTCTGGTTTCGTGTGAGCTGGCTGTGAATCGCGTTGGTGCGGTGTTCATTCTCAGATACCTGTGCTTTAATCCGTGCTTAATTCGTCCGTGAAAGCGTTTTCACTAGCAGTAGTGAATGCGGTTTCACGCCAGAATGCAAGCGGCGCAAACGCTTGGCTTACAAAGGTTGAGCATAAGTTGTCGGATTGTCGGCAACCTGCGCAGAATGCGCAAAGGTTATTTGTGCGTCAAAGGATCGACGGGGCTAGGGAGGCAGCCGATGAAGCGGTCGCGGGTAGGTTTCGCGGCCGGAATCGCAGGCCTTGTAGCACTTGTGACCTTCGTCACAAGTACTCAGTCAGCCGTTATCGCTCAAGGAACTCACGCAGCCGTCAAACCCCCTGTGATTAAGTTGCGGTGGTCCCAAGAATTCACCGGAGCGGCAGGAATCCCGAACTTCGTTCAGACCCGTTCGGCCGTAGCTGGCAAGCATGTCTGGGCGGCCGAGGTGAATGGCCTTGGCGGAGGGAACTATGAGCGCCAGTACTACACAGATGGCGCGGTCTCGCTCAATGCGAATGGAACGGTCGCCCACAACGCGATTGAGCTCAATGGCCAGGGTCAGCTCGCCATAAATGCGGCGAAAACGCCGAGCACATTTGGCTCCGCGCCTGGTTCTACTCCAGGCACCGCGGACAACGTGAACTGCTGGTACGGGCGCTGCAAGTATCAAAGTGGCCGCATCAACACTCTCGGGCTCGTCGGTTTTAAATACGGCCGGCTTGAGGCCCGAATCAAGATTCCTAGCGGGATTGGGACCTGGCCGGCTTGGTGGATGATGGGGGCGAATCAGCCAACTGTTGGTTGGCCCAAGTGCGGGGAGCTGGACATCATGGAAGCCGCGATGAGCAGCGGCTGGGCCTACTCCGCATTTGGAACAATGCATTCTTTTCCGGATAACGGAATCGGCCTTTCCAGGACGATCTATCCAGACAAGCTTTACACGGCTTACCACACTTACGGCCTGCAATGGGATGCCACAAAAATTATCTGGTCATTTGACGGCAAGCCCTTCTTTACCTTGACCAAAGCGAGCGCAACCTCGGCGGCGAATGCAGTTGACGGAGTCCGACGCAGCTGGCCGTTCGATCAAGAGATGTACATGATTCTCAATACCGCGATCGGTGGCCGACTCGGCGGAGACAGCAGCTTCAACGCACCACCTAATGCAACCGGCGGAACGATGCTCGTTGACTGGATTCATTTCTCATCAGTCGACGGCGTCGGCTCTGTGATCATCCACTGATGTTTGATTCTTCACCTCGTGACGAAGGGAATGCACACATGAACCGCCTATTGCGCAAGGGGGCAGTTGCTTCGGCGGCGCTGATGGTCCTAGCAGGTCTCCCGATGATGACCACCTCGGCTGCAGCTGTGACGGAATGGATTCCTGCACCCACATGGAGCCAGATGAACGTGGATTCCGCAGCCGGGGTGTTCCAGCAGGATCTGCGCATGTTCGACTCCAGCAGTGTGAAGATGACTGACAGTTCCAGCCAGCACGGCACCGCTTACATCCGCAAGAGCACCCGCACCGTGACAGTGAGATACGACTGCACCAAGCAGCAGGGGTCGCTACCTTTGCCATCATCCACCTGCGCGGGAAAGAACCTTCAGTTCTGGATTGATCTGTCAGGGTTGGATTTCACCCGCGTGAAAGTCGGCGTCGAAGGTGTGTTGAAGAGCAAACCGAATGTCTATGTCACGAAGACTGCTGACGAGAACGGCCAAGCTACGGTCACGCTGAATGTCACCGATCGCGGCACCGCCGCAAAGGGCCAGGTTCTCATGGCCGACGACTACATCGGCGTCAGTGTGAGCGCTTGTGACCGGTCCGTGGCATCGAATAAGTGCTCGAACACGTCATACGTCGGGCCGTTGGCGCTGCTCTACCAAGACAAGGGTTACTACCCGCAGGTGAAGATTCTGAACATGGATCAAACCCCTGCGCTGCCAAATTGTGGCGGCGTGCTCTGGGCGCGCGATGAGACGTGGGACTGGAGTGTGTACAAGCGCTCCTGGTTCGGTGATTACGCCTGTGTCTACTCCAAGTCTTATCAAGTGGGCGATAGCGCAACTGTTCCTTACCGAATTTTGGATATCTGGGGGACGCCGATGGCGAACTACCCAGTGGACTTCACCCACCCGAGCACCCCACCGAACTGCGGGACAGTGCGGTGCAAGTGGGCAAAAGACACGATGCACAAGTACACCGACAAAAACGGTTACGTCACTTTCGTTGCTCGTAACTTGAACACCGCGGTTGAAGCCTGCGCAAACGTCGGCTACAACCAGGACACGAAGCAAACGCACAACTGTGCCATTGGCGTTGGCATGGAAGCCACCACTGGCATGGAGCCGGAGTCGCGCGATCTGTTCTGGCCACAGTTCGTGAATTCGCTGACTATTCCTTCGGACTACATCGATTTCCATGTTCGCTCCCGAGGCATGCTGAACACACCGACAGACCCCAACGACCACTCGGCGCTACCAGCACCGATCTCCAATGATGTCTATGCAGGCGATGTCAAGAACCCTGCGTTGCCAGTTGCCGGCAGTGCGGCGGCCCCCGGGGACGCAACCTTCCAAGCATCCGCGATCACAGCGACTTTGGATCTCAGTTACCTGATGAACGGCAACCCTGACGTCACATGCTTCCGGGTGCTGGATGCCAAGCACCCCCAGCGGGTAAAGAAGTTGTCTGCGAATTGCAAGGAAGCGGTTCCGCTGTACGCGCCTGATGTTGTGGTGACTGCGAACAACGGCGGGAAGGTGCTTCGTGTGTGCCCAGACACCAATGCGTCAGGTGTGTGCAGTGCCGCACAGTTACCTCGGTCATGGGACATCACTAGCGTGGCTCAGATGAAGTCGTCACAGACTTTCGGGTGGCAGTACTACTCCCAGCTGCTGTTGACAGCAACCCAACCGGGCAAAACGACATTCACTGTGACGGTTGGGAAGAACCGCCCCATCACGATTGCGCAGTCGTACATCAACACGGCACCAACGCCCACGACGATCAAGCGAGGCTGATGTGAACCTCCTGACACCGCGCTCTAGGAAGGCACTCCTGGCTTCGGCAGCACTCGTTGCTGGTCTGTTCGTCGCACCAATCGCTCCAACTCAGGCTGCTGGATTCCCGACGCTTCGCTTAGTGGATCCAGCGCCGACGCCAGTCAATAGTTTCGAGCTCACCTTCGATGCGAAGGACAGTGGCTGGATCAAGTACTACACCCCCGCCATGCGCGCGTTCTTCATGTATCGCAATGTCGGCTCCACCTTCTCTTTCACCTATGAGGCGAAGGACAGCAATGGCGCGTTGATGAAGAACGCGCCTGTCTATTTGATTGTCAATAAGAACTGGTCATGTTCAGATGGCACGTACACAACGGATGTTGACACCTTCTACTCGGGAGTCAACCGACCTGACGCGCGTCATATTGTGGGTGACTGGTGCGGAAGTGAGCAGAAGATGTTCGGCGGCGAGACTTCTGTGCCAGGCACCACAGATGCCAATGGCCGTGTGACGTTTACCCTCACCAACACCAATGCCAGTGCCGACGCAGAGGTGGCCCCAGTCGGCAAGACTGTCATCAACACCTACTCACCGGGAAACCTCAGATACACGGAGGATCCGCTGAGCTTGGGCAGCACCATCACCGCAAGTTTCGTCCAACATCCGCTGGCTGCAGATGACAACGCCGAGAACAAGGATTTGCTTTTCGTACACCTCGTGAATAACTCGCTGAAGGCTGAGAAGGCAATAACCACGGCACTGACAGCAGCAGGAACAAAGCAAATCCGCTTCCGCGCTGTCAACCTTGATGGAGTCCCGCAAGCAAACGTGGCAGTCAGCATTGTGCAGATGTCTGGGCCGGATGAGGCGTCCATCATCCCGATCACTGGCAGTGAGTATGGCGGCATCATCAGCACCACATCCGACGCAAGCGGATGGGTGACATTCAATGCTGTCATGACCGACAAGATGGTGGGAGATCAGGAGATCACCGCCAAGATTGATGACACTCGTGTGTCTGCGAAGCTGACCGTTTCGTGGATTGATGTCTCACCTCCCAAGGTCACCAAGGCGGCAGTAATCACCGGCCGCGCGGTTGTTGGGGCGACGCTGGCGGCTGCCAAGGGAACCTGGTCTGGCTCTCCTGCCATCACCTACTCATGGCTCCAGTGCACCGCACCGGGTAAGGCAGCAACTGCGGTGCCCCTAGGTTGCACGGCCATCAAGAGTGCGACGAAATCAACATACAAAATTGCGGTGGGCAATCGCAATAAGTACATCCGCTCCGTTGTCCGCGGAACGAACTTGGCCGGAGCCGCGCTGACTGTCAGCGCAGCGACAACGAAGATCAAGTGACGTCGATGACACCATTGAAGAAGGTCGTGTTCGCGGCAGTTGCCGGCACCATCGCTGCGGCGTTGGTGTTGCCATCCCCCGCGATGGCTAAAACAAGTGCCCGTGCTGCCGCGAAGACTGAGGCGGCCGCAAAGCCAAAGCTTCGAATGCTGTGGCATGAGGAGTTCGATGGCAAGCGTGGTCTGCCGCCGACGGTCCAGACGTCGACCAGGAAGTATGACAAGAAATACAACTGGACAACGGAGATCAACGGGAATCCGTACAACCACGAGCGCCAGTACTACACCGACGATGTGGTGCAGTTCAACAAGAGTGGCAGCATCGCTCATTACGCCATTGAGGTGAACGGCAAGGGATCACTGGCGATCAATGCCATGAAGCCCCAGAAGAAGACTGCAACTCACCGCAGCACTTACCCGCAGGATTACTGCGCATATGGCGTGTGTGAATACGTCTCTGGGCGGATGAACACCAAAGGCAAGCTCGGGTTCAAGTACGGGCAGATCCTTGCTCGGGTGAAAGTGCCCGATGGTGGCGGAACGTGGCCCGCTTTATGGTTGCTCGGCGCGGATGACTCCACGAACAACTGGCCAGGTTGTGGTGAGATCGACATGCTTGAGTCAGCTACGACTGCCAATTTCTATGGCGCGATTGTTGGCACTTTGCACTCATGGCCAGACGACGGCATCGGCACCACCGCGCGCTACTACCCCGAGGCACCAGATCTGTACGCCGGCTACCACACCATCGGGCTGCGCTGGGTGCCCAACAAGATTGAGTTCATGGTTGATGGCAAGGTGTACCAGTCGATCACCAAGAAGGAGATGACTTCGGAAGGCAATGCTGTCTATGTCGACTCCCTAGGGCAGACCTACAACCGGGAATGGCCTTTCAATAAGGAGTTCTACATGATCCTCAACCTCGCGATGGGCGGGTTCTTCGGAGGCGACTCGAGCGATGACTACAAGGCGCCTGCGGACAGCAAGGGTGGAGCGCTGCTCGTCGACTGGATTCGGGTGTACTCGGTTAATGGAATCGGCAAGGTAATTCGGCACTAAGTACCACCCGCGTCGGCCACCCGGTTGACGCATCCCCTTTCACAACGGATCGTCCGGCACGTTCCTGCCGGTGAAGGAGAATGACATGGCAACCGTGACCTTTGAGAAGGCAACGCGGATTTACCCAGGGTCAACAGTCCCGGCGGTGAACGAACTTGACCTGCACATCGAAGACGGCGAGTTTCTCGTTTTCGTGGGCCCATCTGGCTGCGGTAAGACGACTTCGTTGCGGATGCTCGCCGGTCTTGAGGACATCGACAACGGCGATGTCTTTATCGGCGGCCGCGAGGTGACTTACGTCGCCCCCAAGGACCGCGATATTGCGATGGTGTTTCAGAACTATGCGCTCTACCCCCACATGACTGTCGCCGAGAACATGGGCTTCGCATTGAAGATTGCGGGAGTCTCCAAAGAGGAATCCGCCAAGCGCGTTAAGGAAGCGGCGGAAATCCTCGACCTCACCGACTATCTTCTGCGCAAGCCGAAGCAACTCTCCGGCGGGCAGCGCCAGCGGGTGGCGATGGGGCGTGCGATCGTGCGCAACCCGCAGGTGTTCCTCATGGACGAACCGCTGTCGAACTTGGATGCGAAGTTGCGTGTTCAGACGCGCACCGAGATTGCAGCATTGCAGCGCCGCCTTGGCGTCACCACTGTTTACGTCACCCACGACCAGACCGAGGCGATGACCATGGGTGATCGCGTCGCGGTAATGAAGGACGGGTTCTTGCAGCAGGTGGACACTCCTCAGAACCTTTACAACCGCCCTGGCAACGCATTCGTGGCCGGATTCATTGGCTCACCTGCGATGAATTTGGTCGATGTTCGTGTATCTGATGGCCGAGCGCAACTAGGTAACACCTCCGTCGCACTGCGCAATGAGGTCCTGGCCGAGCTTGCCTCCGAGGGAACAGACACCGTCACCTTGGGCATGCGACCGGAGTCACTGACTCTAAACGATGGCGGCTTGGAGCTCGACTTGCACTTAGTCGAGTTGCTCGGTGCCGATGCTTATGCCTACGGAAATGTTATGGATGCCAATGGCAAGCCCCAGCAGCTGACTATCCGCACCGACGGTGAGCACGCACCCTCGCGTGGTGCTCGAATCCAGCTGCATGTCAATGAAGGGGCAGTACACGCCTTCAGCACCATCACGGGCAACCGGCTGGGCTAATTAACCGAGCAACTGACCAACAGCCGGGTTGCTCAGTTGCTCGGTAAGAATCAGAACTCGCTGCGGATTGCCCAAAGATCGGGAAACACCGGCTGTGAGACGGTGCCGGTGAGGTAATCCACACCGGAGGACCCACCAGTGCCTTGTTTGCGACCGATAGTGCGCTCAACCATTTTCACATGCCGGTAGCGCCATTCCTGTAATCCCTCGTCGATGTCGACAAGCCGCTCGCAGACCAAGGCAACCTCAGGGTCATGGCGGTGGGCATCGAGCAACAAATGTTGGACGTCTGCATCGGCGCAGTAAGGAGTGCTGACATCTCGGTTGATCAAACGGCCAGGTACTGGATACCCGTGTGCAAGGAAGTAACGCAGACACGAGTCCCAGAGACTCGGTGAGGCGAGCAGTTCCAAGATGGTCGCATGCTCTGCGGTATTCGGCGCAAATTGCGTCGCAACACGAGCATCACGGCGCCCCAGCAACACCTCGACCATCCGAAATTGTGCTGATTGGAATCCGCTGGAGGATTCCAATCGCCCGCGAAATGACATGAACTGCAGTGGCGTCATGGTCTCCAGGATGTCCACCTGTGCCACACAGATCTTCAGGATCGTGCGGATGCGGCTGAGCAACCCCAGGCTGGCGTAAGTGTCACCGGCCGCCAAAGTGATGTGGGCTTGCTTCATCTCATGCAGCAGTTGCTTAAACCACAACTCGTAGGTCTGGTGGATGATGATGAACAAAAGCTCATCGTGTTCTGGGACGCCATCTGGATGACCAGAGACTTGCTGTTGCAGACTCAAGAGCTGGGGGATATGCAGATACGACTGGTAAGACATCGCCTGCTCATAGGGCGCGCCTGAGTAATCCTCGCTCATGTGACCGTCCCTGCTTGGAGGTCACCATCGAGATAGGTCTGCGTGAGCAGGCACTCCCGAATTCGCTGAAAGCCGTCCCACACTTCGGCATAACTCGTTGCCAAAGGTGACATCGCCACTCGAATTGAATCGGGAACGCGGTAGTCGGTGATCACCGAGTGCTTAGTGCGTAACGCTGTGCTGATAGCGAGGGCGTCAGGATGACCTAGGGTGATGTGGCCCCCACGTTTACTTGCATCCCGCGGAGTCAACAGCGTCATGCCCAACGGGGCAAGCCATGTGTCAAAGAGGGAAATCATCATCTCGGTGCCGGCAACTGCTTTTGCGGCGACTGCTGGCATCCCAGCCCGCTTGAGCATCTGCAGCGAAGATTCGACGCTTGTCGTCCCGAGTAGCGAGGGGCTCGCTACCTGGAATCCGCGAATGCCATCTGCTCGATCGAAGTTCGCGCCCATCTGGAACTGCTCCCGTTGGGCGAACCAGCCGCGGATTGGCACCTGCACTTCCGCTTGCACCCTGTGGTTCACGTACATCCAGGCCGGTGCACCTGGGCCGGAGTTTAGATATTTGTAGGTGCACCCGACTGCGAGGTCGACTCCAGTGTCATCAAGGTCAAGTTCAACCGAACCGACAGCATGCGCTGCATCCCAGACCATGAGAGCGCCGTGTTTGCGGACAAGGTCGGTGATAGCGCGGACGTCATGGCGCGCACCGGCGCGATACTGGACAACCTGGAGTGTCACTAATGCCACATCATCATTGAGATAAGGCGCCAGTTGTTGCGCCGTGATGAGCTCCCCTTGCTGTGCGTCTGACTCGTTATCGATCACCACGAGTCTCATGCCATGTTGTTCGGCAAGGCCCTGCAGGATGTAGCGATCGGTGGGGAAGTTCGCCGCATCGGTGATGATTGTGCGGCGCCCCGGCCGCGCGGTGATGGCAGCGCCGCAGAGTTGGTAGAGGTTCACCGATGTCGTGTCGCATACGAGGGTCTGCCCTGCGGCAGCGCCTAGCGCCACCTCCCCGAGGAGATCGCCCACTCGCTGAGCTGAGTTAACCCAGTGTGCCCAGCCCAGAACGCCTTCATCGGCCCAGACGTCCAGTGTCGCGTTGATGGCCTGGACTGTTTGCCTGGGCAAACGGCCGAGTGAATTGCCGTCGAGGTAGCAGACGGACTCATCAGTGATGAGGAACTCACTGCGGAAGTTCGCTAACGGGTCGGCTGAATCCAGAGCCAGAGCAGCCGACCGGTCGATTGCGGTGGTCACCAAATCCGCACTCGTTGGTCGGGCTCAAGCCACAGTGCGTCCCCTGTTTCAACTGCAAATGCCTCATAGAACGACGGCACATTGCGGACAATCGCATTACAACGGAATTCCGCCGGCGAGTGAGGGTCGCTCTGCAAGCGACGCGAGGCCTCTTGTGGGCGAATCGCTGTGGCCCAGACCTGCGCCCACCCGAAGAAGAAGCGCTGATCCGCACTCAACCCATCGAGCGCCGGTCCTTGCTCGCCGCCGCGGGCCAAGTCGTAGGCAACATAAGCGATGGACAAGCCACCGAGGTCACCGATGTTCTCACCGACGGTCAGAGCACCGTTCACGGTGCTGCCTGGTGTTTCCGCCGGCTCCAGCACGTTGTACTGATCGATGAGCATCTGCACGCGCTTGTTGAACTCGGTGCGGTCGTCCTCGGTCCACCAGTCCTTCAAGTTGCCGTCGCCGTCGTAGCGGGAACCTTGGTCGTCGAATCCGTGGCCGATCTCGTGACCGATGACCGCGCCGATGCCGCCGTAGTTCACAGCGTCGTCGGCATCCATGTCGAAGAACGGCGGCTGCAAGATCGCTGCGGGGAACACGATCTCGTTCATCCCCGGGCTGTAATACGCGTTGACGGTCTGCGGGGTCATCATCCACTCGCTGCGGTCCAGAGGCTGTCCGACCTTGGCGAACTGGCGCTCGGTCTCAACGCGGCCGGCATTCCTGATGTTGGCCATGAGGTCGCCGTCGGTGATCGTCAGCGCGGAGTAATCGCGCCACTTGTCGGGGTAGCCGATCTTCGGCGTGAACTTCGAGAGCTTCTCCAGCGCCCGCACCTTGGTCTCGTCGGTCATCCAGTCGAGGGTCTTGATCTGCTTCTCGTATGCAGCGATCAGATTGGCCACCAAAGTGACCATCCGGTCTTTCGCTGCCGGCGGGAAGTGACGATCCACATACAACTTGCCGGCGGCTTCGCCGAGGAGCCCTTCCACCAGCGAGATCCCACGCTTCCAGCGGTCGCGTATCTGCGGCTGACCAGTGAGAGTGTTACCGAAGAAATCGAAGCTCGCATTGACGAATTCACTCGAGAGATACGCCGATGCATCACGGACGATGTTCCAGGTGAGCCAATCGCGCAACGTCTGCGCATCTGCGCCCGCGAGCACCTCAGAGAGTCCATGGAAGTAATCCATTTCTCGCACCACCAGAGTTGCCAAAGCGGCTTCCGGCACCCGAGCGGCGGTTCGCCACGTGTCCACATCAAAGCCGGACAGGAGGGTGCGGAACTCATCCCATCCATGCTTGTTGTAATTCGCGACCGCATCGCGACGCTTCACGTTGTCGATGTGTTTGGCGGCGAGCGCGGTTTCAAACGCCATGACGCGCTCAGCAGCCTCCTGCGCGTCAGCGTGCCCGACTAGCGAAAGCGTGCGAGTGACATGGGCGACGTACTGGTCGCGCAGCTCTGCGTGCTGCTCCTCGCGGTAGTAACTCTCATCCGGAAGTCCGAGGCCGTCCTGGTGTAGATAAGCGATCGCGGTGGTCGGGTCTCCGTAATCAGCGGTGATCCACATGCCGATCAAGCCGCTTGCGCCGCGATACTCCAGCTCGCCGAGCACTCGGGCGAATGAGGCGAGATCGGTGACGTCGTTGACCAGCGCAAGATCGTCTGCAATGGGGGAGTAGCCGAGAGCCTCGATGGCCTCCTCGTTCATGAAGCTGCGGTAGAGATCGCCGATTCGCTGGCCGTCGGTGCCCGCGGGAGCGTTGCTCGCTGCGGCCTCCTCCACGATGTCGCGGATATTCACCTCGGAGAGGTCACGCAGGGCATGGAAGGCGCCATCGATGGCGCGATCATCAGGGATGACCGCATCGGAAAGCCATGCTCCGTTGACGTGGCGATATAAATCGTCCTGTGGCCGCACGGACTGCGCCAGGTGGGTGAGGTTGATTCCACTCTTCATGTTCGTGTCTCCGATGCTTGCGTGTGTCTGGGTTCGATCAACTACTTGGATTGAGATGGAGCCTAACTAGGCCCGCCGTGCGTCAAAGTCTGCAACACGGGCATCCTGCGCGCAGAGCGCAGGAGAGCCCCGCGGGAGGAGAGCAATCATGAAGACCCTCAACGTGATGCGTGTGACAGCGTCAGCGGCTGCTGCCATCGGCTTGTTCTTGCCTCCTGCGGTGGTGCCGTCCTACGCGACGGGCGACACCGTGGTTCTCAATGCCGCCGGCGGAGTTACCGCCGCAGACGGGTTGAAGGTCCAGGCCGCTGGTGGCGTCGTTCAAATCACCCGTGCGGGTCAAGCGCAGGTGATGAATGGTGCAACGTCCCCAGCCGGAGGTTTCGTGCCGGCAGAGTTGTTGCAGAACACCTTCTTGGTGCTGGCGACCACTCCCGTCGCAACAGTGATTGGCTTGAACACAAAGCTGACTGCCCCTGGGATGCTGATTTGGGACTCCGCTGTCACGAGCGTGTCGACCGCTGATGGCAAGAGTGGAACGGTCACCAGTGTGATGACCAAGGACCTCGATGGCAATCGGGCAACCGCTAACGATGTTTACACAGTGACCTGGGCGCTTCAAGTCGCACAGTCGAGTCCGACGCTCATGTCCACTTTCAACGTAACAATGCCAAGTGGGTCAAATGGATCGCCTAAAGCACGTCTTTACTGGGCCACGACGCCTGACTTGGCGAACGGTCACGATGTGATGACAAGCTTCGGCGCAGTCAAGACAAGCAACCCCAATGTCGTGTTGACCGCTGTGACTCCAACGGTCACAGATGCCCGCGATCCCCTGGCGTCCGCGGTTCGAACTGCGCAAGCAGTGCATCAGGTCGTCGGCGCAACCAAGTTCCGTTGGTTCATCGGTTCCACCTACTGCCTGGCGGAGGACTGCATTCCGACCACGGATGATTCGCGGTACGGCGCACCTGCCGATAAGGAGGGCAACGCCGGCGGTTGGGTCATGCGAGGAGCTGACCTTCCCAACTGGGCGAACACCTTCACGGTTTCGGCCGACGGGGTCGGTGTCGACAACGCACTGGCGATCCAGTTCCCCGCCGCCACCGCCTCGGCTCGTTTCCAGAATCAGTGGACAATCACGAGCATGACCGGAATGACAACCGTGCTCGACAAGTTGAAGCGTGTCGTTCCGACGTACAAAGCCTCGCCAAAGGCTCTGAAGGTCGGCAAGAGCGCGGTGCTGGTGACGAAGGCCGGGTTCCCTGCAGCCACTCTCGTGAGCACCACGGCGAAGACATGCACTGTGAGCGGTGTCAAGGTGGTTGCCAAGGCAAAGGGTGCCTGCGCGGTGAAGGCCATGGTCGAGGGCTCGGTTGCCAAGACCATCACGCTGACGATCACGCGCTAACAGGGTGGAGCACTGCGCCTTCTGACACGTGGGCGTAGAGTCACGGAGATGCCGTCGCTGCCAGTCTCGAGATTGATCTCGGGGCCGGCGACGACATTCCGTTCGCTGAAGCAACGCAACTACCGCTTGTGGTGGTCCGGTTCGGTTCTCTCAAACATCGGCACCTGGGTGCAACGCATCGCTCAAGACTGGTTGGTCCTGGAACTCACACACAATTCAGGCACAGCACTGGGGTTGGTGACAG
This sequence comes from Actinomycetota bacterium, assembly GCA_009923375.1. Taxonomy (GTDB): domain Bacteria; phylum Actinomycetota; class Actinomycetes; order S36-B12; family UBA5976; genus RFTO01. Next base: position 20,282 of record RFTO01000002.1, read on the forward strand.
CCCTGCAATTCGGTCCGTCGTTGCTCTTCAGTGTCTTCGGTGGCGCGATGGCCGATCGAGCCAATCGCCGAGTGGTCCTGTTCATCACCAATGCCACCGGTGCCCTTCTGTCGTTGATCCTCGGACTCCTGGTGCTCAACGGCAGTGCGCATATCTGGCATGTGTACCTCATCAGCGCTCTCGCAGGCGCTGTCTGGGCATTCGATGTGCCCTCGCGTCAAGCATTCGTGAATGAGCTCGTTCCCGCTGACAACATGCCCAATGCGGTGGCACTGAATGCGATGAGCTTCAACCTCGGCCGGCGGTGTCTGGTTACCTCATCCAAGGATTCGGAACCGGGCCGAGCTTCCTCATCAACGCAGCGTCATTCATCCCGTTCCTTGTGTCACTGACATTGATTCGCACCGGCGAGCTGCATCACCAAACCAAAGCCACCGACCACAGCGAGCCGATGTGGCAACGCACCCGTGCGGGCTTCACATATGTGCGCAGTCGCGGAAGTTTGTTGCGCTTATTCGTCATCGTCGCAGTTGTCGGTTCGCTTGGAATGAACTACCAAGTGTGGATGGCTTTGATGGCTAAACACGAATTCCACCGCAATGCGGGTTCCTTCGGGTTGCTCGGTTCTGCCATGGCGATCGGCTCGGTGACCGGAGCTGTGCTCGCCGCCCGCCGTCGGCGTAAGCCGGATCTCGACTGGGTACTGAACCTTGCCGTTGTATTCGCAGCTGTGCTGGGAATCTCTGCCTGTGCTCCGAGTTATGCCGTCTACGCCTTCGTGCTCCCCTTCTGCGGGATGATCGCCATCACGCTGCTCACCAGCGCAAATGCAACGATGCAGTTGAGCACCGATGAAGGCATGCGTGGCCGCGTGGCTGGGATTTACTTCATGGTGTTCACAGGTGGTTCACCAATCGGGGCTCCTTTGGTCGGTTGGGTGGCAGAGCATTTCGGCACGCGCTGGTCGATGGCTATGGCCGCGATTGCGGTACTAGCCACTGCGTTGATCTTGCGCGCGGGTCGGCGAGCAGATGTCGCTGCAGCAGAGATCGCCGCTGCAGTTCCGATTGTGTGATTTGTGCGAGGCTTAAGTCATGGGAGTGGATGAGGAGTTCGCGCAACGCGGCTTCGCGATGTCCGGCCAGGACATCAATTACCGCTGGTGGCAGAAAGCGCTCGGCGGGGTCGTGGGGGCTGGGCTCGGTTGGGATTACCTCTTCTCCGCATGGCAAGGTCGATTGACACGCGAGGGTTTCGACCTATGGCTGCCTTATGCAGCAGTTGCTGTGGGCGTCTTCATCTTCCCGCGCTCCATCAGGTTCACCATGCAGCTGCTGGCGGCATTAAGTCCAGTGGCAATTGTCATAAGCCTCATCCGTGACACATTGCAGGCAGCAATCTGGGCGGCAGCCGTCGGAGTGGGGTGCTACGTCGTATCTCGTGTGATTCCGTGGTTTCGGCCAGAGCCATTTGCTTACAAATGGCCAGAGAAGTCACAGGTGAAGGATTTCCTCGATGACCGGGAGCCGCCGCAAGGGCAATGACGAGCCAAGGTCGATGTCTCACCCCCATTTCTGTTGCGTCGGTCTCATCTTTATGTCTCGACGGGCGTTGCCGTCGCTATTACATCGGGGTCGTGGGAGCATCTGCGCTGGTAACAACTGTCAAGGGGAGGGTCGATGACCGCGGAAGTGCTGTCTACCAGCGTCGATGTACGCAGCGAAGCCGCGCGCATCAATCGGGCCGCGCACTTAGCGTTGGTTGCCGATCTAGGCGCTCGTCTGGCACGTGCTGCTCTCGGCGGCTCCGAATCTGCTCGAGCCAAGCACACAGCCCGTGGCAAGTTGCTCACTCGCGACCACATCGATTCACTACTCGACCCCGGCTCGCCATTTCTGGAATTGAATCCCCTTGCCGCCGAGGAGATGTACGAAGGACAGTCGCCAGCAGCGGGAATCGTCACGGGCATCGGCCTCGTCAACGGCCGCCCTGTTGTGGTGGTTGCTAACGATGCGACGGTCAAGGGCGGCACTTACTTCCCGATGACTGTGAAGAAGCACCTGCGGGCACAAGAGGTGGCGCTGACCGATCGCTTACCTTGCGTTTACCTCGTGGACTCCGGCGGAGCATTTCTCCCGATGCAAGATGAGGTGTTTCCCGACCGCGAGCACTTCGGCCGCATCTTCTACAACCAGGCGAACATGAGTAGTCGGGGCATCGCACAGATCGCTGCAGTCCTCGGTTCGTGCACCGCTGGTGGCGCGTATGTGCCAGCCATGAGCGATCAAGCAGTGATTGTGCGCAATCAAGGAACGATTTTTCTCGGCGGTCCGCCATTGGTAAAGGCCGCGACTGGCGAGGTTGTGACGCCGGAGGATCTCGGCGGCGGAGATGTACACGCGCGGATCTCAGGTGTGGTTGATCATCTCGCCGACGACGATGCACATGCTTTAGCCACGGTCCGCGAGATCGTCGGAACGCTCCCGTTGCAGCCTGCGCCGGTGTGGGAAGTGCGACCGAGTGTTGAGCCGTTGTACTCCGCGGATGAATTACTCGATTCGGTGCCAGTGGATTCGCGAACCAGTTACGATGTGCGCGAGGTCATCGCCCGGATTGTGGATGGCAGCGAGTTCCTGGAATTCAAAGCAGAGTGGGGCGAGACGCTGGTCTGTGGTTGGGCGCATATCGACGGCCATCCAGTTGGGATCATCGCCAATAACGGCGTGCTGTTCAGCGAGTCAGCGTTGAAGGGCGCCCACTTCATTGAGTTGTGCGACCAGCGGGGGATTGCGTTGGTGTTCCTGCAGAACATCAGCGGCTTCATGGTTGGGCGCGAATATGAGAACGGCGGCATCGCCAAGCACGGGGCCAAGATGGTGACGGCGGTTGCGACAACGCGAGTCCCGAAATTCACTGTTGTTATCGGTGGCTCCTTCGGCGCCGGCAACTACTCCATGTGTGGCCGCGCATACTCACCCCGCTTCCTTTGGATGTGGCCGAATGCGCGCATCTCGGTGATGGGTGGCGAGCAGGCCGCGTCGGTGCTGGCAACTGTGCGCAAGGATCAACTTGCCGGCGAGAATGTGCAATGGCCGGCTGCGGATGAGGAAGCGTTCAAAGCGCCAATTCGCGAGCAGTACGAGAAGCAGGGCTCACCTTGGTATTCCACAGCGCGTCTGTGGGATGACGGCATCATCGATCCTCGCGACACGAGGCGCATCCTCGCCCTTGCACTCGGGGTGGCCGCGTCCACGCCGATGGATCCGCCTGCTGCTGCGCTCTACCGGATGTGATGGCGGTGCAGCTTTCGTCAGTTCTGGTCGCCAATCGCGGTGAGATTGCTGTGCGCATCATGCGTACTTTGGCGGCGCTAGATGTGAACGCTGTTGCGGTATACAGCCGTGCCGATGCCGGGTCACTGCATGTGCGTACAGCACAGATTGCCGTTGCCTTAGAAAGTGTCGCGGAGCTGACAGATGCAACTGGGGGATATCTCAGCATCCGCGCGCTGATCGACATCGCATTGGCCAATGGCTGCGATGCCGTGCACCCCGGTTATGGATTCCTTGCGGAGAACGCCGACTTCGCGCGCGCATGCGCAGCCGCTGGGTTGGTCTTCATCGGCCCGGGTGCAGATGCCATCGAAGCACTCGGCGATAAATCAGCAGCCCGCGAAGTTGCAACCCGCGCAGGCGTGCCTGTGGTGCCGGGTGCGCAAGTGGAAGCCGATGCCGCAGCGACCGAGGTGGCCAGCGGAATCGGCTATCCCGTCTTGGTTAAACCCGTGGCTGGCGGCGGCGGCAAGGGAATGCATGTTGCCGCTGATGGGCAGGAGTTGATTGCGGTATTGCCTCGTGCACGACGGGAGGCTGCCGCTGCATTTGGCGATGACCGCCTGATCATCGAGAGGTATCTCCCTCGCGCGCGCCATATCGAGGTGCAGGTGCTCGCCGACGCCTTCGGTGATGTGCGGGCTGTTGGAGATCGCGAATGCACGATGCAGCGTCGCCACCAGAAGGTGATTGAGGAAGCGCCAGCACCGAATTTGCCTGACGCAGTGCGCGAGGCAATTCACTCGGCCGCCGTCGCGGTAGTGCGCGAGGTCGGCTATCTCAACGCCGGCACGGTCGAGTTCGTCGTCTCAGCCGAAGACTCAACCGAGTTCTACTTCCTCGAGGTGAACACACGTCTGCAGGTGGAGCACCCCGTCACCGAAGAGGTGCTCGGGATCGACCTTGTGACGTGCCAATTGCGTATCGCCGAGGGTGCCAGCTTGGCATCGCTGGAAATCCCCGAGCAGACGCACGGCCACGCCTTCGAGGCGCGGGTCTACGCCGAAGACGCCGATCGTGGTTTCCTGCCAACCGGTGGACGCATCGCGCACTGGCGAGTGCCGGCGCTGTCCGGTTTGCGAGTGGATGCCGCAGTGGCATCGGGTGATGTGGTGGGAAGCGCTTATGACCCCATGATTGCGAAAGTAATCGTGCATGCCGAGACGCGAGAGCAAGCACGACGTGCATTAGTGAACGCTTTGAAGGACACAGCTGTTCTCGGCGTTGTCACCAACACCGCCTTCCTCGTGGACTTACTGGAGACCGACGAAGTGGCTTCGGCGCAGATGGACACCAGGTTTATCGAGCGATTCGTCGAGTCGCGCACTCTGGCAACCCCGACCACATTGCAGATTGCACTTTGGGCCGCGACACGAGCGAGTGCCGCAGAAGTCGCTTCGCTGTTACGGCCACTATCGCCGGCATGGAAGAGCGCTGATTCATGGCGACTTACAGGGGCGGGTAAGCAATTGTGGCGTGGCTCGATTGAGGGAACTGCCGTAACCGCACACACCCACCACACAAGCGAGGGTTTGATGGTCTCGGTTGTCCATGATGAGGTGCAAGATCAACATCTGGTGGCGCAGACCCATGAATCCGATGGTCACTTCACTGCCACCGTGGATGGTGAGAGCGTGTCTTGGGATGCCGCGCGTGCATCAGACTCCGATGGCGAACACTGGTGGCTGAGCATGCGCGGATACTCGTGGGTGATTGATTCCCGTCAGCAGCTGCGCGCGGCGAGGGTTGCCGGCAGCCAGGATCCGCAGGTGCGCAGTCCGATGCCGGGCACTGTCGTACGCATCGACGTCGCCGTGGGCGATAGCGTGGAGGCAGGACAGCAGCTGATTGGTGTGGAGGCGATGAAGATGGAGCACGCGCTCGTTGCTCCGCATGCCGGCACAGTGACCGAGGTGACGTGCCAGGTTGGCGCGCATGTGAAACTGCGCGAAGTCCTCATCACAGTGGAGCCGAGTACATGAGCGGCCAGCACTTCACCGAGCCTGCTGATTACGGAACAACTCCGCGCGATCCATCCATGCCGGAGTTCGTGACGGTCTATGAAGTCGGCGCCCGCGACGGCCTGCAGAACGAGAGCACCCTCGTGCCGGTGGATGTGAAGGTGGAGTTCATCCGCCGCCTGCTTGCCGCCGGACTTCCTGCGGTTGAGGCCACCAGCTTCGTACACCCGCTCCGGGTGCCGCAGTTGGCAGATGCCGACGAGGTAGCCACTGCATTAAGCGACATTCTCCCCACTCATCGATTGCCGATGTTGGTGCCGAATGTGCGAGGGCTGGAGCGGGCGCTCGATGCCGGAGCACGGGAAATTGCGGTGTTTCTGAGCGCGACTGAATCTTTCGCGAAAGAGAACCTCGGCACTGATCTGGCGGGGCAGCGGGTGATGACCGAACAAGTGATCGCAGCATTGCCAGCAGCAATGTCGGTGCGGGGTTACGTCTCAATGTGTTGGGGAGATCCGTGGGAAGGTGCAGTTGCGCCTGCCGTCGTGGTGGAGTTGGTGCGTTACATGCTCGATCTGGGCATGCGCGAGGTTTCGCTCGGCGACACCATCGGCGTTGCATCGCCAACTCGAGTTGAAGAATTACTCACCATGCTTGGTGGTGCAGGTGTGCCGATGAGCGCTCTTGCCGTCCACTTCCACGACACCTACGGGCAAGCATTGGCAAACACAGTCGCAGCGTTGCGTTGTGGTGTGAGCATCGTGGATTCATCTGCTGGTGGGCTGGGCGGTTGTCCCTTCGCCCGTAGTGCCACCGGCAACCTCGCCACCGAGGATCTGGTGTGGATGCTAGATGGGATGGGTGTCCGTACCGGCGTGGATGTGCATGAGGTTATTCGCACATCTGCGTGGCTCAGCGCAGTGATGAAGCGCCCATTAGTCTCACGAACAGCCACTGCGCTCGCAGCGGCGATTGCCGAAGATGATGATCGACGGGAGCACTGATGTTCAACACCTCGCTGTCTGAAGAAGTGGAGGAACTGCGCATCCAGGTCGCGCGCTTCGCTGACGATGTCGTCGCGCCGGTTGCCGCGCTGCACGACGAGCAGAAGTCGTTTCCCTATGAAGTCGTCACACAGATGGCGCAGATGGGGTTATTTGGTCTGCCTTTCCCTGAGGAACTCGGCGGCATGGGTGGTGACTACCTCACTTTGTGCGTCGCGTTAGAGGAACTGGCGCGAGTCGATCAGAGTGTGTCCATCACCCTGGAGGCTGCGGTCTCCCTCGGCGCGATGCCTGTTTACCGCTTCGGAAACGATGAGCAAAAGCGACGCTGGTTGCCCGATTTGATTGCAGGCAAAGCTTTGGGGGCATTCGGTCTCACTGAAGCAGGGGCAGGCAGTGATGCGGGCGCTTTACGCACAACTGCCGTCCACGATGGCGACGGCTGGATCATCAACGGGACCAAGGAGTTCATCACGAACTCCGGCACCACGATGACCACTCTGATCACGGTGCTCGCAGTCACAGGCACAACAGCGGTCGGGCGTCCAGAGTTCACATCGTTTCTGGTGCCAGCAGACGCGGCCGGAGTACAGGTGCAGCCGGCGTACAACAAGGTTGGTTGGAATGCCAGCGACACCCACCCCATCACCTTCACGGATGTGCGCGTTGGCGCTGACGCGTTACTCGGTGAGCGCGGCCGCGGTTATGCGAACTTCCTATCCATCCTCGACGAGGGTCGCATTGCGATCGCCGCACTCGCGACCGGCGCCGCACAAGGGTGTGTTGACGAGAGTGTGAAATACGCCAATGCACGTGAGGCTTTTGGAAGGCCGATCAGCGAATTTCAATCAATCTCCTTCATGATCGCGGACATGGAAGCGCGCGCACAGGTGTCGCGAGCCATGTGGCGTCATGCAGCGTCGTTAATGCAGCGAGGCTTACCGTTTAAGAAGGAAGCAGCAATCGCGAAGCTCACAGCGGCAGATGCGGCGATGCAAAACGCGCGCACGGCCACTCAGATCCACGGAGGCTACGGCTTTATGAACGAATACCCCGTGGCCCGCCACTACCGGGACAGCAAGATCCTGGAGATCGGCGAAGGGACCAACGAGGTGCAGCGCATCCTCATCGCCCGCGAGTTGGGATTGTGAGCATGCGGGAGTCGAGCACGTTGTCGCTTGTGCAGAGCAGGACAATCTGAGCATGAGCGATCTGGTGACTTACGAATCACTCGACCATGTTGCGACGCTGACGATGCGTCGCCCAGATGCGCGAAACGCTCTCAACCAAGAAATGCGCAATGGACTTCGCGCGGGCTTTGAAACTTTCGCCGCCGATCACGCCGCCAAGGTGCTCGTTCTCGCTGGCGATGGCGCCACTTTCTGCGCCGGCGGCGACTTAAAGGAAATGTCGGCGACCGGATTGCAGATGCCCGCTGACGATTACATCCCGACGATCCGCGAATTCGATTGCGATAAGCCAGTCATCGCGGCTGTTCAAGGCGGCGCACTAGGTGGAGGTTTCTGCCTCGCGCTGTGGTGCGATCTTGTGGTGGCAAGTGAGGACGCGTCGTTCGGTGTGGCTGAAGCGAAGTGGGGCAGAGGCGCGCCCTGGGCATCACCGTTAGCGGAGCTGATCGGACCACGCGCTGCAATGCAGTTGTTGACCACAGCCGAACCAGTCTCGGCTCTACGCGCTTACGAGATTGGCCTTGTCAATGAAGTCGCCCCAACTGGAAGTCACATGGCCGCCGCACACCGGATGGCGCGGACTATCGCAGCACTTGCGCCGCTGTCAGTTCAGGCAGGTGTGCGGATGATCCGTCGCGCACTTGAGCACAACACAGCGCAGTTGCGCGATGAGGTTCGAACGATGTGGGAGCCGGTGTACGCGAGCGAAGACGCGCAGGAGGGGCCGCGCGCATTCGCGGAAAAGCGTCCACCCCAATGGCAAGGAAGATAGTCAACGAAAGCAACGAACGCCTTAACCAGCCAGTGATTGGCCACAACGTCCGACGAGATGTCAGGTAGGTGCTTATGAGCACGTTCAGCAAAGTGACAGATGGCGCGACAGCTGTCGCGGATATCCCTGACGGCGCCTCAATCGCCGTCGGTGGTTTCGGACTCTGTGGCGTCCCGACCTATCTCATCGATCAGGTGCTGGCATTGCCGGTCGGCAACTTCACGGTCATCTCCAACAACTGCGGGTTAGATGACGCAGGTGTTGGGTTGTGGCTCGCAGCTGGCAAGACGATGAAGATGATCTCCTCTTATGTAGGGGAGAACGAGACTTTCGAGCGAATGTACCTACAAGGTGACTTGCATGTGGAGCTGACTCCGCAAGGGACCTTGGCGGAGAAGCTGCGTGCTGGCGGCGCCGGAATCCCAGCGTTTTACACCGCCACTGGAGTCGGCACAGTGGTCGCCGAGGGTGGTCTGCCGTGGAAATACAACGCAGATGGCACAGTGGCTCTGGCCTCACCGGCGAAGGAGACGCGGGAATTTAAGGGCCGCACTTTTGTGTTGGAAGAAGCGCTGACGCCGGATTTTGCATTGGTCCGAGCGACTGTTGCGGACACCCTCGGCAACTGCGTGTTCCATGCCAGCACGCGTAACTTCAATCTGCCGGCAGCGATGTCCGGAGTCACCACGATCGTCGAAGCGGAACGACTTGTGCAACCAGGTGAAATCAATCCTGATGATGTGCACTTGCCGGGGATTTATGTGAAGCGGGTGGTGGCTTTGCAAGAGCCGTGGATCAGCGATAAACGCATCGAGCGGCTGACTGTGCGTGAACCTGCACAATCGCGTGATGAGCAGGAGGGTCACTGAGATGGCTTTGACGCGCAATGAGATGGCTGCCCGCGCCGCGCTCGAATTAGAGGATGGGCATTACGTCAACCTTGGCATCGGTCTACCAACCCTCGTGCCCAATTACCTCGCCGCTGGCGTGACCGTGGTGCTGCAGTCGGAGAACGGAATCTTGGGAGTCGGCCCCTACCCCGAGCGCGGCACCGAGGATGCCGATCTGGTGAATGCGAGTAAGGAGACCGTGTCGGTCCTGCCAGGTGCCTCGTTCTTCGACTCGGCCACGAGTTTCGCCATGATTCGCAGTGGCAAAGTGGATGCGGCCATCCTCGGCGCGATGCAGGTGAGCGAGCGGGGGGATCTGGCCAACTGGATGATTCCCGGCAAGATGGTCAAAGGCATGGGCGGCGCAATGGACCTCGTCCATGGCACCAAGCGCCTGATCATCCTGATGGAACATGTGGCCAAAGATGGCACCGCAAAACTTGTGCGCGAATGCAATCTGCCGTTGACGGGCCGCGGAGTTGTCCACTGCATCATCACCGATCTGGCGGTCCTGGACATCGACGAGCGCGGCTTTGTGCTGCGGGAGTGCGCACCTGGCGTGAGCGTGGATGAGGTGCTCGCCGCCACGAATGCGGACGTCACCGTTGAACTCGCGGCCCAACAGGGTTCAATGAGCACATGAGCACAGAAAAGAACCCGCCTGAAGGCGAAGACGCAGTGAAGGATGCCTTCCGCGAGGCACTGGAGCGGAAGAAGTCCGGCAGTGGCAACGCTAAGGGCATTGGTGGCAACGGTGGTGGTGGGAAGCAGTCGGGCTCAACTAAGGCTGCTGGCGGTCGTCGCACATTCCAACGTAAATCCGGGGCGTCGTGACCTCTGGCAGTGCCGTGAGTTCAGGCTTCGCTGCAGCAATCGGCGAGCACCGCCGGATCATGGTCGCAGGTCGCAACGTGGATGTTCTGTTGCCACCCGGACCAGCAGATGTGGCGCGACCTTTATTGCTCGCCCATGACGGGCAGAACGTGTTCGAGCCGGGTTTCTCTTTCGGTGGAGTTCCGTGGGGTGTTGATGTAGCGCTAAAGGCGCTGGTTGACTGCGACATCATTAATGAAGCCCAGATGCCGATGGTCATCGCCCCGTGGAATCGTGACGGATTCGGTCGCGCTGCTGATTACGCACCCGAGCGCTTCGTTCGGGCTAATCCCCAGGCGCTCGCTGGATTTGAAGAGTTTTACGACCGGATCGATTGGTGCGGCGACGAGTACGTCCGCTGGTGCGCCGATGATTTGCTGCCGTTGGCCAACAATCTCGGCTATGAGATTGATCCACACAATATCGCAGTCATGGGCTCCAGCATGGGCGGACTCGCATCAGCTTATGCACTCGCTTTGCGGCCAGATATTTACTCCACTGCGCTGTGTCTTTCCACCCACTGGCCACCCGGTGGACATGAGTTAGTTCGGCAGATGATCGATGCGCTGCCAAACCCGCAGATCGGTGCGCGCATGTGGTTTGACCATGGCGACCAAGGTCTTGATGCGAGTTACGGGGAATTCCAAGCGACAGCTGATGCCCGGATGCGAGAGCGCGGTTATGTCGAAGGATCGCAATGGCACAGCGAGTTTTTCCTTGGCACCGATCACAATGAGCAGTCGTGGGCGGCGCGACTGCCGCAGGTGTTGGCATGGTGGCTCGACGGCAGTTCAGAGCGCGCAGTCAAATGGGACTAACGCGATGACTTCGGTGGGCGCACATGAGCAGGTTTTCGGCTCTGCGATGAGGGCTGCCTTGGCTGAAGCCGATGTAGCTGCAGCAGCGGGTGAAGTGCCGATTGGCGCAGTCGTTATCGACGCTGACGGCACCATCATCGGTCGCGGCCACAACCAGCGGGAAACCACACATAACCCGCTTGCCCATGCTGAGGTGGTGGCGCTGCAGGCCGCAGCAGCGGCGCGGAAACGTTGGCGGTTGGACGATTGCACCTTGGTCGTCACTTTGGAGCCGTGCACCATGTGCGCCGGCGCCATCGCGCAGGCCCGTCTGCAGCGACTGGTGTTCGGCGCCTTCGACGACAAAGCCGGTGCAGTCGGCTCACTGTGGGATGTCGTCCGCGACCCACGCCTGCCACACAGACCCGAAGTTGTCTCGGGCGTGTTGTCGGCTGAGTGCTCGGCCGTGTTATCGACCTTCTTCGCTGCCCAGCGCAACTGACCAAACCTGCTTGTGCAGGAGGCAGACGGGCGCGCGGATGCGGTGATTTACCGCGCTACCGACATCGGTAATCTTGTCTACGGTGTCGTGTCCGAGCGGCCAAAGGAGCACGCCTCGAAAGCGTGTGAGGGGGCAACTCCTCCGTGGGTTCAAATCCCACCGACACCGCCAAGTTTCTGACGTTGACGCTTTCGCAGGACATTGTGGGCGAAGCCTGCCGACAATGCTCTCGAAAGCACACGAGAGCTGAGGAGACCGATCATGGCGCCGCTACTGACACCTGACGCGCACGCACAGGCGATGTCATCCATGCCCCGAGTGTTGGTGGATGAAGCCCACCAGCAGGCGTACTCGATTGATATCGAGATTGCAGCGACGATGAACCCCGTCGCTCCTGCCGATAACTCCTACGCCGCAGCCGCTGCAGCATTGCGCCACCGCGGATTCAATGTAACTGCCCGCCGCGAAGGGCTGATCACCGCGCAGGTGCTCGCCACTGCGGATGTGTTTGTCTTGGTTCACCCATCAGAATCGGTGTGGGAGAAGACCACTGGGATCGGCTCGCCGCGGTTGAACGCCGATGAGCTGTCTGCCATCGGCGAGTGGGTTCGCGCTGGCGGAGGATTAGTCGTCATCGCCGAGCACGAGCAGGATAAGTACGGCAACAACCTCAATGAGCTGCTGGCGCAGTTCGGTGTCACTGTGGTGCACACAACGGTGGTCGATCCGATCAGCAATCACAACGGAGTTGCTGCATGGGCGAAGCCGCAGGTGACCACACCTGGTGAGGGAATCACCGCGGGTGTTCACCACACGGTCGTCTACCGCGCAGGCACCCTCGCCTTCGGTGCAGATGTCAATCACCGCGTGATCCTGCAGTCGTCGCCAACCGCGGAACCTGCTGGTGCCCCACTTGCTGCTGTGGTGAATGCGGGGGAGGGTCGAGTGGTTGTCTTCGCCGACTCTGACCTCTTCAGCGACGACTCAATCTCCGATGGCGACCACGCCCGCTTGTTCACCAATGTCATCGCATGGGCCGCAGGCAGCGACGCAGCTCGCAGCGAGGCAAGTGCTGCTCCCGCCCGGATCTTGCCGCCCGCCTGGCATGACTTGAAGTCGGTCGTGACCGAGTTGCGCGAGAAGCAGAACGCCGACGGGTCGCTGGACACGGATATCCATGACGCCACAGCCGTTACCGCTTTGGTTGAGCAGATGATTGCCTCAATCGAGCAACTCGCGCCGCTGTTCCCGCACGATGCGGCGTACCTCACCGAGCTTGTCGTGGACCTGCGCCGCTGGGTGGATAGTGGCTTCGCCGTACCCGACTTCCTCTCATCCTTGATGCTGTTCCATCCGGAGGAGAACCGCCGCGATGGGGTTGAGCACCTCGTGGTCTTCCCGATGTACACGCAAAACGGCAATCTCGCGCGCGTGTTCGAAGCAGTGTGGATCGGCACTTGCTGGCCCGATTGGATCCGCCAGATCGAGGAGAACGGTTACGCAAATGCGGCCTTCGCCCCGATCACCTTCATCGATTTCACTGCTGGCTACGACACCCACTCAGCTGTGCTCTTCCCGGAGACTGTGGCGACAAGCAGCACCCCAAAATTCACCTGGGGTGGAATCTTCTGCGATCGCGAAGCAGCTCGCTTCCGCAAGGTCACGCTGCAGGCAGCTGAGATCCTGAAGTTGGATTTGCCGGCTGATGCAGAGTTATTGCTGCGCGACCAACGGCTGGCGCAGGAGACCTACGTGTTGTGGGACCTCGTGCACGACCGCACCCACAGCCGCGGCGACCTGCCCTTCGATCCGTTCATGATCAAGCAGCGGATGCCTTATTGGCTGTATGCGCTCGAGGAGCTGCGCTGCGATCTCAACACCTTCGTGGAGATGACCGCTTTCGAGCGCGAGGGAATCCCGCACGCGACGATGGTGAAGTACGCCATCCTCTTCGACCGCCTGTTCCGCTTCCCGATCACCGGCGACCGCAAGCGCAACTACGACGGCCTCGGCGGCCAGATCATCTTCGCCCACCTGCACCGAGCCGAGGTGGTGCGTTGGACGAACAACACCCTGCTCATCGATTGGGATCGCCTCGACGCATGTGTTGGCGAATTGGCGCAGCGGGTGAACGAGCTCTACCGCGAG
>RFTO01000011.1 GCA_009923375.1 Actinomycetota bacterium
GCGAGGTCATCAGGGTGCATGTCAGCGGCAGGGGTGTTGATCAGGTCGCGAGCGAAGCACACGCTCTCGGCAACAACATCCGCGGACTTCATCGCAGCACGCGTGTCGGCGTCACGGGGATCGACGACCACGATGGCGACAGCCTTGACTGGCCCCTTCTTTACAGCGGCACTCTTATAACGGTTGAACTGGTAAGCGCCGAGTTTGGCACCCAAGCCCACGGCGAGCACCGCATCATTGGAGCAAACCGGTGCAGCGAACACGAGTTTCTTCACGCCACTAGATGCGCGCGCTGCAGCGGCAGCACCATCGCGCAGTGCGTCGTAGCGTGCGATGGTGTTCGCTTCGGTGGTGCCCAAGCCGATGGCATGGACAGTTGTGTAGCGCAGTCCGGCGGCGGCTCCGAGGAAGGTGACGAGCTCGCCGACCTTTCCACTCGCAGCGCATGCGGACAGTGCTTCATTGATCTTCTTGATCGCGGCAGGTGTGATGCCCGCCTTCGCTGAGGCGAACACGGCACCGCCCTTGCGGGGACCAGGCACGGTTCCGATGACGAGGACGTCGCCGTCCAGTTCATTGGGTTTTACGAGGCGCAAAGTTGTCATAGCAGCGCACATTACGCCCCCGATGGGGTTAAGCACTAGCGTTGCTCGGCGTGACTGATGACGTTTTGCAGATGACCGGGCTTATTGAGCAGCACCGAGCGCTCGGAGCCAAGCTCACAGACTTCGGCGGCTGGCTGATGCCCCTGGAATATTCCGGTGTAATCGCCGAACACACAGCCGTGCGCACTGCGGCTGGGATGTTCGATGTGTCGCATATGTGCCCAGTGCAGGTCAGTGGCCCAGGTGCCCACGATTTCGCTAATCTCATGTTCACCAACGACATCGGCCGCATCACCACCGGCCAAGCCCAATATTCACTGCTGTGCGACGAATCCGGCGGCATCGTGGATGACCTCCTGGTCTACCGCGGGGATACCGACGAGTTCCACATCATCGCCAATGCTGGTAATGGTGCGACCGTGGTTGAGATTCTGCGGGCGAACGCCCCTGCCGGGATCGTCGTGGACGATCGCCGCCCGGTGAGCGTCATCATCGCGGTGCAGGGCCCGAGGTCGCAGGAGTCGCTGGCAGCTGCCGGAATCTCTGTGGAGCTGGAGTACATGTCTTCGACTGTGATCCACCACGCGACGTGGGGTTTCCTTGTGGTCTCGCGCACTGGTTACACCGGCGAGAAGGGTTACGAAGTCATCATCGGTCGCGACCACGGCCCTGCCCTCTGGGATGCGCTGGCTGGCGCCGGCGTCGCTCCGTGTGGTCTCGGTGCGCGCGACACTCTCCGGTTGGAGATGGGCTATCCGCTACACGGCAACGATATTTCTCTGCAGATTAACCCCGTGCAGGCTCGATTGGGGTGGGCCATCGGTTGGGACAAGGCTGATTTTCGCGGCAAAGCCGCATTGGCGAGTGTTAAGGCCGCTGGCCCGACGCACCTGCTTCGCGGTATCCGACTCATCGATCGCGGGGTGCCTCGCAGTCACATGAATGTGGTGCTCGAGGGTGCTGGTGATCCGGAGATTGTTGGTGAGACAACCTCGGGCGGGTTCGGTCCCACCATCGGTTGCGGAATCGCCTTGGCCTTGGTGCGAGCCGACATCAAGCCATCTGCCATCGTCTGCATCGATGTGCGGGGACGTCTCATCAAGGGAGAAGTGGTCAACCCACCATTCGTCGTCACAGACCCGCGGGCTTAACTCACCGTTGTTCGCGCAGTCACTCGTCAATGCTGCTGCGCCTGAACCACGGCACCTCACTTCACTTGCCGCAAGGCCGTACTTCGGCAACCACGACGACTACTTCCTCTTGTCTCAACGCCTATCGTGGGTAGCGTCGACGCGCTGATGCCAGACCCAGGGCGAGAAGCATTAGACCGCCGCTTAGCAGCCATGCTCGAGGGGTGTTGATCAGTGCATTCGGTTGGATCTGCGCTGTTGGAGTGGTCGTGGGCGTTGGCGGCATCATCGCGGTAGGTGAGCTCGACGGCGGGGCAGATGATGGTGCCTGACTTGTGTTCGGTCGCGGCGGCGAAGATGCTGCGACGTCAGAGCCGTACATCTCCAGGCATCCTTGAGCAGGAATGTCATCGATGGCACAGACCAGAACACCCGAAAGTCTGACTGATGTGGCAGCGCGAGTTAGAGCCTCACTGGCCGTCAAGCCTGGTGCGACCTTGAGGCATGTGGTCCTTGTCGGGTTGGCTGCTTGTCGCAGGGCCATGTGGCTGTCGATGACCACCGCAACCCGCACGTTTTTAACGCTCGCCACCTCAGAAGCCAGCTTGGGGCATAACCTTTGGAAGCTCGCCGGTGCTGCCGGGGTTGCGGACGCGCTACTGATTCGCCCATAAGTCCAAGCGATCGCATCACCATCGACGAGGACGTGCTCAAGGGGTGCGGTTGTGTCAGGCAGCCAGGCCCCACCTCGCGCCACTGTGTACATCCAGCCCGTCAGTGGCGCGCTGATCGCGGGTTGCACACCAACAGCCACAGCCGCGATTACAGCGAGTGCCAACATGGTATGAACTCGCTGCAATCGCCGACGTGGATTCATAAGGCTGGTGGTCGTCGATGGTCAGTCAATGCGAGCAGTTACGGACGTTCACTGGGGGAGATGGTCTTCGCAGGATCCATCTCGATGAAGCCAGTCAATGCCGCATCGATGCGGGTCATGACATCTGTTGTCAACGTGACTCCGGACGCAGCGACGTTCTCCACCACTTGCTCCGGGCGGGATGCTCCGATGATTGCGGCCGCCACGTTCTTGTTCTGCAGCACCCAAGCGACAGCAAGCTGCGCCATGGTGAGCCCGCAGTCTGCGGCAATGGGCTCAAGTGCGGCGACCGCGGTGAGCAAATCGTCACGCAGCCAGCGGTCGACGAAGCCGCCGCCATTGGGGTCGGCAGCGCGACTGCCCGCTGGTGGCTGTGCGCCCGGCTTGTATTTGCCCGTCAACACACCTTGTGCGATTGGCGACCAGACGATCTGGCTGAGGCCGAGCTCTTCACTGGTGGGGATGACCTCGGACTCGATCACACGCCACAGCATCGAATACTGCGGCTGGTTGGAGATGGGGCGGTCATAACCGAGGGCGTCACACAACTCAACTGCTCGGGCGATCTGCTCGGCATTCCACTCTGACACTCCGATGTAAAGCGCCTTGCCCTGGCGGACGAGGTCGTTGAATGCCGACAGCGTTTCCTCAAGCGGAGTGAAGTAATCAAACCGGTGGGCTTGGTACAAATCGACGTAGTCGGTACCGAGGCGCTTCAGCGATCCGTTACACGACTCCATGATGTGCTTGCGAGAAAGTCCGCGGTCGTTCTTGCCCGGGCCAGTGGGCCAGAACACCTTGGTGAAGATCTCTAAACCCTCGCGACGTTGACCTGCGAGGGCGCGACCAAGCACCGATTCGGCCTTCGTCTGCGCGTAAACATCCGCGGTGTCGAAGGTGGTGATACCGGCATCCAAAGCCGCGCGCACACATGCGGTGGCGGTGTCGTCTTCAACCTGGTTCCCGTGGGTGATCCAGTTGCCGTAGGTGATTTCACTGATGAGCAGGCCGCTGCGGCCAAGGTAACGGTGTTCCATGGTTTCAGCCTAGGGCGCGACCCGAGGCAATGCACAGCCGCCAGCGTTCAAGCGCGGCGCAGTGATTACGCCTTCGTCTTGCCGCGCTGCACGCGAGGCAATGGAACGCGCAGTCGACGCAGCTGAGTGGAGCGCATGACTGCGTACATCACCGCGCCCTTGGTGCCTTCAGTGCCGCGGGGACCAAACTTCTCTTTCAGTACCCGACTCGCGCGCAGGCCGAGCCACACCTGATCCAAGATCATTGCCAGGAACAGGCCGAAGAACAGATACGTCGTGATGATGTTCAGCTGCTTAACATGGATGAAGTTCAGAAAGATGAATACGAATGCGGCGGGCATGACAATCTCGCCAACATTGAAGCGAGAGTCCACCATGTCGCGCATAAATGCGCGCACGGGACCACGGTCGCGGGCAGGCAGGAAGCGCTCATCGCCGCGTACCTGACCTTGGCGGGCTTCTTCGCGGACCTTACGCGCCGCTGCGCGCTCGGCTTTCTTATCCGATGTGGGATTCAACAGCGCTTTCCGCTCGGCTTCTGCTTCCGCGCGCGTGCGCGTGGGGCGGCCCTTGTGGAGGTTGGCGCCTTGTGAATCGGTGGTTTCGTCGTGCTGGTTGTCGGTCACGTGAGCGAGCCTAGGCGATATCCGACGGATTCGTGGCACGCGCCCGCCCTAAGCGGTTTTAGTCGGTAGCCGCAACAGCAGCGGGTAATTCCAGCATCCGCTCAAGTGCAACCTGCGCCCAGTGTGTGACCTGTGGATCCACTGTGATGACGTTTCGGACCTTGCCCGCGACCAGATCCTCAAGGCTGCTGACCAGGTGCGGTAGGTCGATCCGATTCATTGTGGAGCAATAACAAACGGTGGAGTCGAGGTAAGTGATCGCCTTATCCGGATGTGCAAGGGCGAGCCGGCGCACGAGATTCAACTCGGTGCCAATGGCCCATGAGCTGCCCGGCGGCGCTGAGGCGATTGTGGAGATGATGAACTCGGTGGAACCGACCAGGTCGGCCTTCAGCACCACCTCATGTGTGCACTCGGGGTGAACCAACACCTTGACGTCGGGCACCTTCTCGCGAATCTCATCGACCTTCTGCGGGGTGAAGCGGCCATGCACCGAGCAGTGGCCACGCCACAGGATCATCCGCGCATCTTGTAACTGGGCAGTGGTTAATCCGCCGTTGGGCTTGTGCGGGTTAAACACCACGCAGTCATCTAGCGACATACCCATCTCCAACACCGCTGTGTTGCGCCCCAGATGCTGATCGGGCATGAAGAGCACTTTCTGACCTTGTTTAAACGCCCATTCCAGCGCGGTCTTTGCATTACTCGAGGTGCACACGGTGCCGCCGTGTCTGCCGGTGAATGCCTTGATGGCGGCAGTGGAGTTCATATAGGTGACAGGCACAGTGATATCCGCGATACCTGCATCGATCAACACATCCCACGCATCCTCAACCTGTGCGATGTTGGCCATGTCCGCCATCGAGCAGCCGGCATCAAGATCTGGCAACACGACTGATTGAGTGTCGGCGGTGAGGATGTCTGCGCTCTCGGCCATGAAGTGCACACCGCAGAAGACGATGTATTCGGCGTCTGGTCGGGCTGCCGCCTCGCGAGCCAGCTTGAAGGAGTCGCCAGTCACGTCGGCGAAAGCGATGACCTCATCGCGTTGGTAGTGGTGGCCGAGGATGAACACCCGATTGCCTAGAGCCGCCTTGGCTGCAATCGCTCGCTCCACTAACGAGTGATCGCTTGCCGGTGGTAGATCACCGGGGCACTCCACGCCACGCTCAGAACCTGAGTCGGAGTTTTGTCCGAGCAGCAGCAATGCCAGCGGCGTCGGGCTTGGTTCGGTGAACGCGGTCACAGGTCAATCCTCCCACTCCAGTGCGGCCGCTGCAGCGTTGGAGCATGGATGCAGCGCCGTCCGTCGTATGTCAGGCTAGACTCATGCTCAGACGCTCCGCGCGCGTCGGCGACGACAAGTCACCAAAGCCGTGCGTTCGCGTCACTTCATCCCAGGAGGCATCATGACTGTAGAAGCAACAGAGACCACGCAAGCCGCCGAGACGGTTGAGCTCACCTTTGAGTTCACCGATGCGGCCGCAGCCAAGGCGCTGTCCATCCTCAAGGCGGAAGGCCGCGAAGACTGGTTCCTTCGTATCCAGGTGACGCCGGGCGGATGTGCTGGATTCCAGTACAAAATGGGCTTCACCGATGCGCCGATGGACGGCGATGTCCGCAACACCTTCAACGGCCTCGGTGTGGCAATCGATCGCACCAGCGCTGGTTACATGAACGGTGCTGTCATCGATTACATCGAGACCATCGAGCAGCAGGGTTTCGACATTCAGAACCCGAACCGCGCACAGAGTTCCTGCGCCTGCGGTAACTCATTTTGCTGATCTAACGACCTCATCTCGGCGCGTGTGCGCTGATGATGACGCGGTATCGAACGCCGCTGCCTTGTTCATCGGGCAGCGGCGTTCGGCTTTCCAAGGTGTTGCCGGTCATCAGGCACCAAGCCGCCACATCAATATCAGCAACGGGATCGTCAGCCAGAAGATCAATCAGGCTCGAACCTGCTGCAGCGGCTTTCGCCAAGGCGATCACCGGCACCGGGCATTTACTGCCGCGTTCATCGACAAGCGCCGGCAAAAGCTCGCTCATAAGTCAACCGCGCCGAACTGTTCGCGGACCGAGTGCACCGCCGACGGCAATTGTGCAAGGAAAGCATCGACACCTTCAGCGGTGGTATTCCACGGCAAAGTGATGCGCAGATTTCCTTCCGTCAGGTGGCCCATCGCAGCGAGTACGTGGCTCGGAGTGTGCAGTTCATTTGCACATGCAGAACCGCTGGCCACGGCAAAACCTCGCACATCCAGCTGCGATGCAAGTGCTTCACCGCTGACATAGAGGAACGACATCGACGTGATGTGTGGGCAACCGACATCGGTGGAGTGGATTTGCACATGCGGAATCTGCTCGCTAGCAACCTTTCGGATGTGAGCAGAAAAACCGGCAAGGGTTTTGGCGCGCTCAATGCGATCGTCACGCATCGCAACCAAAGCAGCCCCGGCTGCCGCGATGGCCGGCACCGACGGCATGCCGGGCACACGACCGAGCTCGAAGGCATCACTGGGGTAATCCGGATTACGCCAGCGTGCGCCGGTGCGCACTGCCAAGATTCCCACTCCGCTTGGCCCCGCCCACGCCGGTGCATCGGCGGTAAGCACGCTCCACTTCTGCGGTGGCTCCCCATGTGCCAACACAGATGTTGCATCGACAAACCACGGCACACCGGCGGGCTCCAATGTTGCTGAGATGCCTTGCCAATCTTGAATGACGCCGGTCTCTTGATTGGCGGCCTGAATGGCGACGAAAGCTGGCTCGGCGCCGGCGATGAACGCAAGTTTCGTGAGGTCGATGAGCCCATCAGCGTCGACGTCGATACTCAGGTGTGTTGCACCCGAATCTCCGCCCGCGGATATGACGCCTACCGCCGCTTGCAGAATGCTCGAATGCTCGACACTGCTGGTGGCCACACTCCGAGACACCCGTCGCCTGCCGATGGCCAAGCCGGCAACAGCTCGTCGGGACGCCGCAGCACCTGAGGAGTCGAACGACACTTCATCGGTTCGGCAACCAAGCACGTCAGCAACCTGCTCGCGGGCCAGATTCAAGATCTCGGCCGCTCGCCGGCCTTCGGCGTACCTAGCCCGGGGGTTGGCCCAACCGGCATCGACGGTTGCCTCAAACGTTGCGCGAGCCACTGGGTGCCAGGGGCCTGATTCGGCATCGAGAAGCGTTCGCATGGATGTAACCGTAGACGCAGACCCGCTTTGATGCGGATGCTGCCGCTGGGCTGGCGATGGTCGTTGGTTTCCAAGGGCTAGCCCACGAGCAAACGGTGAGCCACCCTGCCAGTGTCCACGCGAAATGCGCTCCCTCGCCAGCCGCGCCCCGATCAGGCAATTGGGCTTATCTGCGATAGCCTGCTACCTGGGAAACAGGCTCCACGCCTGTGACTTGACGATGTACCCCAGGACTTGTTTTATCCACATCGCGCTGATGGCGCCCGTGCCCGTGAAAGAGGCTGATCGCCCGTGTCTCGACGCGTAGTCCAGACGGTCGCTGTGACCGCTGCAGCGGTGGCATCCACCACCCTCGCAGGCTGCGACACAGCCAAGTGGAGCCGCGGAGCGATGCCCGTGCCCATCACCACAGGCGGTCACATCACCTTGGCCCTTTGGCAGGGCACTTGGGTTGCGGCGCTCATCGTTGGCGTCCTGGTATGGGGCCTGATCATTTGGGCGGTCATCAGATTCCGGCGTAAGCAGGGCGACGGTTTACCCAAGCAGACTCGTTACAACATCCAGATCGAGCTCTTCTACACGATCGCGCCGACCATCATGATCGCGGTGCTCTTCGGTTTTACGGTCAAGGACCAGACCGAGCTCACTCGCCAGACTGGCGCCGCCACCAACCACGTGACCGTCGTCGGTTACCAGTGGGAGTGGACGTTCAACTACACCGACAAGAACACATACGACGTCGGCAGCACGGCGCAGCGCCCGACGCTGTGGTTGCCTGTCAACCAGCGCGTTGCCTTCACTCTTGAAAGCCCCGACGTGATCCACTCGTTTTGGGTGCCTGACTTCCTCTTCCACATGGACGTGGTGCCGGGACGCAAGAACATCTTCGAAGTCACCCCTGACACCATCGGTGATTACAAGGGCCGCTGCGCCGAGCTTTGCGGTGCACAGCACTCGCGGATGTTGTTCAATGTGAAGGTCGTGTCGCAGAAGGATTACGACGCGCACATTGCGGCCCTTCGCGCGGCGGGCCAGACAGGAACCGCGTCCACCGGCCGGTACCACCTGAACACCGATACAGCGGAGGTCGAGAAGTGACGACGATTCCAGGAAGTGCCGCTTACTCGACTCTCACAACCCCGACTTTGACGCCAGCCAAGCGCAACGCTGGTCGCATTGCGGTCAAGTGGATAACCTCCACTGACCACAAGACCATCGGTTACATGTACTTGATGGCGTCGTTCACCTTCTTCCTGCTTGGCGGCGTGATGGCCCTCATCATCCGCGCGGAGCTGGCGTGGCCGGGACTGCAGTTCGTGTCGTTGGAGCAGTACAACCAGCTCTTCACGATGCACGGAAGTGTGATGCTGCTGCTGTTCGCCACACCACTTTTCGTCGGCTTCGCCAACGTCATCATGCCGCTGCAAATCGGCGCCCCGGACGTGGCGTTTCCACGTCTGAACATGTTCAGTTTCTATCTGTTCCTCTTCGGCGGAATCATCGTGTTCCTGGGGTTCTTTACGCCGGCAGGTGCCGCAAGCTTCGGGTGGTACGCCTACGCGCCGCTGACGAGTACCGAGTTCAGCCCCGGCATCGGAAATGACCTGTGGATCATCGGATTCGCCCTTAGCGGTTTCGGCACCATCCTCGGTGGCGTCAACTTCATCACCACGATTTACACCATGCGTGCACCTGGAATGACAATGTTCCGGATGCCGATCTTCAGCTGGAATGTTTTGCTGACAAGCGTGCTGGTGCTGATGGCGTTCCCGCCGCTGGCTGCAGCCCTGTTGGTGCTGGAAGCTGATCGCCGTTTTGGCGCCACTGTGTTCTCGGCCGAGAATGGTGGTGCCATCTTGTGGCAGCACCTGTTCTGGTTCTTCGGGCATCCTGAGGTCTACATCCTGGCGTTGCCCTTCTTCGGCATCATCTCCGAAATCTTGCCTGTGTTCAGTCGCAAGCCGATCTTCGGTTACAAGGGCCTCATCTTCGCAACCATCGCTATTGCAGCCTTGTCTGTCGCGGTGTGGGCGCACCACATGTACATCACCGGCGCGGTTTACTTGCCGTTCTTTGCCTTCATGACGATGCTCATCGCGGTGCCGACGGGGGTGAAGTTCTTCAACTGGATCGGCACGATCTGGAATGGATCGCTCTCATTTGAGACCCCGATGCTGTGGAGTATCGGCTTCTTGGTGACCTTCCTCTTTGGCGGTCTCACCGGAGTGGTCTTGGCAAGCCCGCCGCTGGACTTCCATGTTTCCGACTCCTATTTCGTGGTCGCGCACTTCCACTACGTGGTGTTCGGAACCGTCGTATTCGCGATGTTCGCCGGTTTCTATTTCTGGTGGCCCAAGATGACTGGCAAGATGCTCGACGAGCGACTCGGGAAGATTCACTTCTGGACTCTGTTCATCGGCTTCCACACCACCTTCCTGGTGCAACATTGGCTGGGTGTTGAAGGCATGCCTCGTCGCTACGGGGACTACCTCGCCAGCGACGGCTTCACGAACTTAAACATCGTGTCATCCATCGGTGCTGTCATCTTGGGTGCTTCCACTTTGCCGTTCCTCTACAACGTGTGGAAGACGCACAAGACAGCTCTTCGTGTGACCTCCGATGACCCCTGGGGTTGGGGTGCATCGCTTGAGTGGGCCACTTCATGCCCGCCACCGCGTCACAACTTCATCACCCTTCCGAGGATTCGCTCTGAGCGTCCAGCTTTCGATCTTCACCACCCAGAGCACGCGGCTGACGGAATGCCACCGCGTGAAGGGATGCTGACCAAGGTCCTAGGACCTGCGGATGTCAGCCCAGATGCAGGAAAGCAGGCCTGATGAAGACCGAAGGCTGGTTGTTCGCGGGCGCCGCGTTCATCTATATCTTCTTGATGACCATCTACTGGTTGTTGGCGCACGAGATCATCGGCACCCTCTGTTTGGCACTCACTGGTGGTCTGGCCTTGCTCATCGGTTTCTACATCCTGTTCACGGGCAAGCGCGTCGGCCCGCGGCCAGAGGATCGCGAAGATGGTGAAGTGTGGGAGGCCGACCCCGATTATGGGTTCTTCAGCCCTCACTCATGGTGGCCATTGGCAACCGCCGCCTCTGCGGCTATTGCGTTTGTGGGCATCCTGTTCGGCACCTGGATCATCGCCCTCGGTTTTGGTCTGAGCATGGTGGCCCTGTGTGGCTTTGTCTTTGAGTATTACACCGGCCCCGACCTCACCTGAGTTCACCAATTCAGTGACAGGGAACGACAGGGAACAGCAATATGGGTGAGCCTCCAGCCGCTAGCGCTCTGGCTGGTGTCGTGATTGAGGAGTTGTCACCGGATGATTGGCAGCGTGCACGAGCAATCCGGCTGGCCTGCTTGAAGGATGCACCATATGCCTTCGGCTCCACTTACGAAGAGGAAGTCCAGCAGTCGCAGGAGTGGTGGCGGAAGCGGCTCGTCGACGGCAGATGGTTCATCGCCAGGCAGGCAGAGCGTGACCTCAGCGTCGCCATGTTGATTCATGGCCCGCTGCCGGAGACATTTAGCTCCAATGGCGCCCTGAACATGGACCTAGAAGCGAGTTATCCGTGGATTCGCTCCGTGTTCACAGTGCCGGAGGCTCGCGGCCGCAAGTTGGTGGACTTGCTCTGCCTGCACTTGTGCGACCTTGTTGCCACTCAAGGTCATCAAATCATGGTCCTAGGAGTGCGCCAAGGTAATGACCGCGCGCACGCGGCTTATCTGCGCATGAACTTCATAGATATCGGCACCTTCGTGCCCACCTCAGCCCCAGCCGAAATGGCGAATCACCTGATGGCTCGCGTCACGACCACCTGACCCAATAGTCACCACACACAAGCGGTGTCAAAGTTCAGGGCCCGCTGCGGTGAATCGCAGCGGGCCCTGAACTTAGTGAACAACGCGTCAGTGATTGACTGATTCATCCTCGGACGGTTGGTGCAAGACTCCGCCAAGGGCCTCGAACTCGCGGTGTCGGTGGGTGGCCTCCAACTCAACTGCAGACACGTGTGAGAAGTGCCCAGCAGCCGCTTCCAACTCCGCTGGGCTTGGCTTGGCCACGTTGATTGCATAGAACCAAGATGACAAGCGGTTGCGAAGGTTGTTAACCAATGCCCATGGGGCTGCGACACCGTTGGCATCCACAGTCTCAAGGGCCAGCACTGGCATATCCACCTTGCCCAGGATTTCCGCCTGCTCCTTCTGCGTCAGCGGCGCGTGAATTTCCACGAACTCACCATGCGGCAGGCGCAGAAGGCGGCCGGTCTCGTGACCGTGGAGCAACTTGTCGTTATCGCGACGCTGCAAGGAGAGGCAGATGCGCTTGGTGATGGTGAAGGCAATCGGTGGCACCACGAACAGCAGGATGCGCAGCGAGATGGTGATCGCGTTAATCGATGACTCGAAGGTGGTGGCGATGATGTCATTCGCCCCAGACACCCACAGCATCAGATAGAACGTGATCGCGGTGACACCCAACGCTGTGCGCGTGGGGGTGTTACGCGGGCGGTCTAGAAGATGGTGTTCTCGCTTGTCACCTGTCACGAACTGCTCGATCCAGGGATAAGCACCCAGCAGCAAAGTCATGATGCCGGGGAGCACAACAGCGGGGACAATCAAGTTCAAGCTGAGTGTGTGATGCCAGAACACCAATTCCAGGTTGGGCATTACCCGCACTGCACCATCGAGGAAGCCCATGTACCAGTCAGGCTGTGAGCCGGCACTGACTTGGTCGGGGGTGTAAGGACCGAACATCCAGACCGGGTTGATGGTGACGAACGCGGAGATCAGAGTCGTCACACCGAACACGATGAAGAAGAAGCCACCCGCCTTGGCCATGTAAACAGGGAAGAAGCGGTAGCCGACGACGTTGTTCTCGGTGCGTCCAGGTCCGGGCCACTGCGTGTGCTTTTGGTACCAGACCATGAGCAGGTGAGCGGTAACCAGAGCCAAGATGATGCCCGGGATCAGCAGAATGTGGATGGCGTACAACCGGGGCAGGAAGTCAGTGCCTGGAAATTCTCCGCCGAAGAGGCCGAAGGAGACGTACGTGCCGACGATTGGGATCGCGGAGGCGATGCCTTGTGTGATGCGCAATCCAGTGCCCGAGAGCAAATCGTCAGGTAGGGAGTAACCCGCGAAACCCTCCACGATGCCCAGGAGAACCAGAACGGTTCCGATAACCCAGTTGACCTCACGTGGCTTGCGGAAGGCACCGGTGAAGAACACCCGGAACATGTGGATTGTCATCGCTCCGACGAAGAACAACGCGGCCCAGTGGTGAATCTGGCGCATGAGCAAGCCACCGCGAACATCGAAGGAGATGTCGAGGCTGGAGGCATAAGCCTCCGTCATTTTGACGCCCTTCAACGGCACGTAGGTGCCGTTATAGATGACGTCTACCATGGACGGCTTGAAGAACAGCGTCAGGTACGTGCCGGAGAGCAACAGGATCACGAACGAATAGAGCGCGACCTCACCGAGCATGAACGACCAGTGGTCGGGGAACACCTTGCCGAGGTTTCGGCGCAGTGCATTGCTGGTGGTGTAGCGGTCATCCACCCACCTGGCGGTCTTGCCGACCGGTGTGGACGGTTGCGTTGAGGTGCTCATCCGCGCTCCCAGAAGCTCGGGCCGACAGGTTCGGCGAAGTCACCGACAGCGACGAGGTAGCCCTCGCTGTCGACATCGAGTTGAAGTTGAGGCATATGGCGTGCAGCCGGCCCGAACACCGCTCGACCTGAGTCAGAAAGGTCGAAGGTGGATTGGTGACACGGACACAACAGTGAGTGAGTGCGTTGCTGGTATAGCGAGATCGGGCAACCCACGTGCGTACAGATCTTCGAGTACGCGACGATTCCTTCGTAATCCCAGTTTGGCCCTTGTGTCGACTTGATCTCATCGGGGTTCATGCGAACCAAGATGATTGCCGCCTTGGCTCGGGCATTCTGACTTCCCTCTTGCTCCTCAAGTTCAGTTAACCCGACCGGGATGGCGTTGATCAAGCCGCCGACGGCGAGGTCCTCGGGGCGAACCATCTGGCCTGAGCCTTGGTTGAGGATGCGCGTGCGGGGCTTATTGCCCCATGCGGTGTGGCGCAGCTTGTCATCGGGGGCGGTTCCCAAATCTCCGAGCAGGAAAGCGATTGGCAGCGGGAACAGCGCCATTGCCCCAAGCAGGCTGCGTCGGATGATTGGCCGACTCATGAACCCGGACTCCTGCGCGCCGCGGCGGAATTGTTCGATGGTGTCCTCGCGAGCCTCATCACTTCCACGCAGCTCGTGACGTTCTTGAATTACTTCTTCATCTGGCATCAGCGCACGCGCCCATTGGATGGCGCCGACACCGATGAGCAATGTGCCCAAACCGATGAGACCACCGAGGGAGAGATTGCTTGCCGAGACATTACCTAGCACCGGCACCCAGACGATGTCGTGCTTGGGCACCAGAAGATAGGCCGCGATGGCTGCGACAAAGCAGATAGCGGCGAAGGTGAACATGCCGGCGATCTGGCGCTCGGCACGCTTGGCGGCTCGCTGGCTGGTGTCAGTCCGGCGCGAGCGGTGCTCGTCCAGGCCGAGCAGGATTCGTCCACGCTCATCGGACTGGGTGTAAGTGATCGGTTCGACTTCGTGGCCGTGGCCGTGGCCCGTGTCGCCGTGTGTGGTGTCGCTCATGATGTCTGCAGCCTCGTCATCTCGTCGCTTAGCGGGCCTTGGAGCCGATCCAAATGGCGAACGCGACAAGCGCGCCGATTGCCACCGTGAACAGGAATACCGTCTCGGTCACCGGGCCGAGACGTCCTAGTGCAGAACCACCCGGGTCGGGTGCGCTCTGCAGGTAGTTGATGTAGGCGATGATTTCCTGCTTGTTCTTCGCCGGAATCTGTCGGTCGCTGAACACTGGCATGGATTGCGGGCCGGTGATCATGGCTTCGTAAATCTGCTTGGGTGATGCGTCCATCAACTGCGGTGCGACCTTGCCATCGGAGAGGGCGCCGCCCTTTCCCGCGTAGTTGTGGCACTGCGAGCAATTGAGGCGGTAGATCTCGCCACCAGCGGCCACATTCGCGTCGCTGAAGTCGTATTGCGAAGCCTTGGGTACTGACGGGCCGGGCCCCAAGGAGGCGACATAAGCAGCGAGCTTGTCAATCTCAGCTTGCGTGTACACCGGCGGCTTGCGTCGCGCTTGAACACCGGCGGCTGCCATTGGCATCCGGCCAGTGCCGACCTGGAAGTCGACAGCTGCAGCGCCTACGCCCACAAGCGAGGGTCCGTTACTGCCGCCTTGGGCAGCGAGGCCGTGACATGAGGAGCAGCCTTCGGTGAAGAGGAGTTTGCCTTGGCGTGCATTGTCGGCGTTGGCGGCGCTGCTGGACTTGGCGGAGAGAGCCGAGGTGGTGACCGCGTAAGCCGCACCGGTGGAGACAAGTGCGAGAAGGAGCAGAACACCAGCAGCCATCGGGCGGCGGCGCTTGCTGGATGACACGTTCACAGCAGGTTTCCCTTTCATGGGGGTCAGCGCAGTCCGTAAATAGCGAAGAACAGCCCGATCCACACGACATCGACGAAGTGCCAGTAGTAAGACACGACAATCGCGGTCGTCG
>RFTO01000101.1 GCA_009923375.1 Actinomycetota bacterium
CGGTGGTGATGGCCCCGAGGCCGTCGATGGCCTCACCCAACGGGTTCACGACGCGGCCGAGAAACTCATCGCCGACAGGAACGGAAAGGATTTCGCCAGTGCGCTTAACACTTTGACCTTCCCCGATGCCAGCGCCATCTCCGAGGAGGACGACACCAATCTCGCGCACATCGAGGTTCAGTGCAATGCCAAGCAAGCCGCCCTCAAACTCAAGCAACTCGTTGGTCATCGCCGAATGCAAGCCTTCGACGCGGGCGATACCGTCGCCGGTCTCGACCACACGGCCGACTTCCTCGCGAGTGGTCGTAGCGGAGAACGCCGCCACAGACTTCTCGATCGCCTCGCGGATGTCCTCCGGGCGGATCGTCAACTCGGTCATGATGTCCTGCTTCCTTGCGTTGTCGTTGGTGATGCGTGTGTCAGTCGTTGAGAAGTTGGCGGCGTGCAGATGCCATCCGGTTTGCCACAGTGCCGTCGATTAAGTCGTCGCCGATGCGGACGCTGATGCCGCCGCCGACCCCAGGGTCCACGACTGCGTTCACGTTGATATCCCGGCCCGTCAAGCTGGAAAGAGCCGCCTTGAGTCGATCGGACTGCTGGGTGTCGAGTGCGATGGCACTCACCACCTGGGCGACCAATCGATTGCGCTGGTCGGCGGCCACCTCGATGAGAGCATCGATGGCTGCGTCCAGACGCTTACCACGCAAGTTCGTCACAGTGTGTGCGAGAAGCTCGGTGGTGACCTCGTTACCTCGACCGGCGAGGAGCGTGGTCACGACTACGGCCTTCGCATCACTTGACAGGGCAGGGTCAGTCAACGTCATTTGCAAGTGAGCAGATGACGCGATGGCACGGCCGAAGAGGAACAACTCCTCCTCCACCGCTCCCAGTGCATCAGCCTCTTGAGCAGCGATGCACAACATCTGAATGCCAAGAGTCTCGACAGCTTCGACGAAATCTGCATCGCTTGACCAGCGCACAGCAATCGCTTGACGCAGCACATCCATGCTCGTTGCGGCCATCGTGCCCGCGAACACAGACTCGGCGAGGGCGATCCGAGCGACACTTGCTGTACCGGCATCGGCGAGAGTCTGACGCAAAGATTTCTCCGCTGCCAGAACACCAGCTGCGGCGAGCACCTGCGACGCTGAACTGCGGAAATCAGCGGCACTCCGGGTGGACTGCACCGCCGTCCGCAGACCGGCTAACGACTCTCGACTACTACCAAACATCAGCTGCGCACCTGCCCGGCTTGCTTCTCCAGGTCAGCCAGAAAGCGGTCGATGGTGGCACGCGCCTTGGCGTCATCGGAGAGAGTCTCGCCAACGATTTTGCCAGCCAGGTCCAGAGCCAACTCGCCAATTTCACGCTTAAGAGAGGTCGCCACGGTGTCGCGCTCGGCGGCAATCTGCTCCTGCGCGCGTGAGGTGACAGCCGCCGCAGCGGTCACCGCCTCGGTGCGCGCTTCTTCGACGATTGCCTGACGCTCGGACTGAGCCGAGGCACGTATGCCTGCCGCCTCGGTTCGGGCCTCAGCCAACTGCTCTTGATAGTCGGCGAGCGTCTTGCTCGCCTGCTCCTGGGCTGCGGCCGCGCGAGCGAGACCGCCCTCGATTTTGTCGGCGCGCTCGTCGAGTGTCTTCTTGATGTTGGGGAATGCAAACTTCGCCAAGACAAAGAAGATCAAGAAGAACGCCCCGGTGCCGAGGATGAGCTCGCTGACGTTAGGCAACAGCGGAGACTTCGTCTCCTCAGCTGCAACGGCAGCAAATGCGAGCATGTGGCTCACTGTCATGTCCCTTCAGAATTTCCGTGGTGTGTGCGTGCGTTTACTTCAACACGAACGGTGCGACGAAGCCGATGAGGGCAAGCGCCTCAGCAAGTGCGAAGCCGAGCAGCATGTTCTGGCGGATAACGCCGTACGCCTCAGGCTGGCGAGCGATTGCCTGCACGCCGTTACCGAAGATGATGCCGATACCGACGCCGGGCCCAATAGCGGCCAAGCCGTAACCGATAGCTCCGAGCCCGCTAATCGCGATGCTGCTGTCTGCCAACAGTGACATGGTGTCTTCCTTTTCTGTCGCGACCCCCGGCCGGTCCGGGGATCAGGGTGGTGCAGGTCTTTCGTGGTGCAGGTGGTACCTGGTGCTGTGTGTGCCTAGTGCTCTGCGTGAAGCGACCCACCGATGTAGACCGCCGTCAGCAAAGTAAAGATGAACGCTTGCAGGAACTGAATGAACATCTCAAAACCGCTCAGTGCGACTGTCATCGCGAAAGAGCCAGTGGCGCCAATCCACCCGAGGACCTGGGGTCCTGCGAGATACCAAGCGCCGACGCTAAAAATGGTGATGAGGAGGTGGCCAGCGAACATGTTCGCAAAAAGACGCACTGCCAACGTGAATGGTCGCACGATGACATTCGAGAGCAACTCGATAGGCGCCAAGATCACGTAAATTGGCTTCGGCAAACCCGGGGGGAACATGAAGTTTGTGAAGAACTTGATTGGCCCCTGCTTCTTCATACCCAGGAACATGTACAGCACCCAAATCACAAGTGCCAATCCCACGGGGAACGCAAACCGACTGGTGACGGGGAATTGTGCGCCGGGGATGATGCTGAAAAGGTTCATGACCCAGACGAAGAAGAAGAGTGACACGAGGAACGGGACGTACTTATCGCCGTCCTTGCCAATGACCTCGCGGGAAATCTGGTCGCGCACGAAGGTGTAGCCAAGCTCGCCCAGCGATTGGGTACGTGACGGCACGAGTGCAGGTTTGCGGAAAGCGACAAAGAAGAAGGCAAGAATCAACACTGTTCCGATAGCCAGCAAAATCGCCGGCTTAGTTACCTCAATTGGCACACCGAAGAGATGGTAAGTGGCCAAGGGCGCCCAGTCGAAAATGGCTGCAGTGGGCGCGGGGAACTGACATCCATTACCTAGATGCGACCCGATTTCGGTACAGGTCTCGCTATCTGCAGGCGCACTGAGCAGCACACCAAACGCTGACACGGTAGACCTCCGAGTTCCCCACTTGAGCAACGAAAATACTCACGACTAATGAGTGGGCACAGCGTAGCCGCACGAGGCGAAAGTTGCTTGTCGGGGTAGGCGTGTCTGCATGCTGCCGAGGTCCAGCGAAGTGGAAAGACGCGCATAGAAGTCACGTATCGAGTGGAATTTCCGGAATAACAGGTGCCACACATGGCGACTGATGCGCCATGCGCCTGAGGTTTCACCGTTACGCGCCGCTCATGGGAACCCGCAACAGTCAGATTGGGGGCGGACGCTCCCTCAACGGGCGACTTGATGACCCTGAGCTGAAACGGTCTTTTTCCCACCCCGCCACCAACGTGGCGACGCTCCGCTGGGCGTAGTGAGCTAGTCCCGGGTGGGTTGGTGAGCGTGGGGATCGATGTACAGAGTCCGGTGACGCATGTGCACCAACACTTCGGATGTGGTCCACACAAGGGTGCACAGCAAGACAGCGAAGCCGAATGGCTTGGCCTGAATCGCCCCCCAGTGCTTGACCAAGAAGATGAGGCCGAACATGGCGAGAACCTTGGTGACATACAGCGCCACTGCAGCAGCCATAGCCAACTCAGGCGCTCGGGCGAGCACCTTCCGCAACACCAGGTGGGTGACACCGAAGAATCCGAGCACCACGGCAGTTCCGAGGGCTGCAGAACCTGCAGCTGCCGGCGCGATGGTGAAGGCCGCCCCTATGGCAAAAGCCCCTCCGGCGATTGCGGTGGGTATAACAAGTCGATGCAGTGCCACTGGCGCACCCGCTGGAGCAAGACCGTTCGAGGTGGTCATGATGAAGTGTTCCTCTCGTCGGATGTAGGTGAAATTCTGGCAGCCGCAGCCTGCTGATGTTGCGTCTGCGTTGAGGAACGTCCCGATGTCTCGACTGCTTGATTCTCATTGGCTTTCTGACCTGTGTGGACATCCGCGCTGCTTGTTGTGCTTGCACTTGCGGCAGTGACTGCAGTCTCTCCACTCCCAGCAGTCTTCCACCGCATCACCAGCATCACCAAAGCCAACAACCCTAAAGTGGACACAACCGCCACAATCCACACTGGCGCAAACACCAGGGCAACGGTCGTAAAGGCAACCAAGGCTGCCCAGCTGTACATCAATGCAACCGCTCGCCGATGTGAGTGCCCGAGTTCGAGTAGCCGATGGTGCAGATGTTTCTTGTCAGGGGCGAACGGGTCATGACCAGCGCGAGTGCGACGAATAACAGCCAGGCTCAGATCGAGCATGGGAATTGCGATGACAGCCAAGGGCAAAAGGAGAGGCAGGAATGCCGGTAAGGCTGATCGCGTGCCCTGCAGAACTGTGGGCTCGACGTAGCCGGTCAATGTGACGGCTGATGTTGCCATCGCCAAACCAAGCAGCATCGATCCGGTGTCGCCCATGAAGATGCGCGCTGGGTGGGAGTTGTGAAACAGGAATCCAAACGACACTCCGGCGAGCATGGCAGACACCAGCGCTGGCAAGGTCGCACGACTGAAATCGAAGTGGACGCTTAACAAGTATGAGTAAGCCAAGAAGGCCAGGCCGCCGATAAGACAGATGCCTGCGGCGAGACCATCGAGTCCATCAATGAAGTTGACGGCGTTCATCATGATGACGATGACCAGAACCGTGAGACCGATACTGGCGATGGGATCGAGAATCACGATGCCACCCAGTGGTAACCACAGCAGCTGGACCCCACTGCCAGCGACTGCTGCGGCAACCAGAACCTGGCCGACGATCTTCGTGACGGCATCCAGGGAGTACTTGTCATCGATGGCACCGAGAATGGCAACTAAGACCGCGCCGATGAGTAGGCCGCGACCGACGTGGCTGGCTTCGAAGATACGTGAGGTCAAGGTCAAACGACTGGCGACAGCCAGAGTCACGCACATTCCTGCCAGCATCGCCAACCCGCCTAAGCGAGGAATCGGCGCAGTGTGCACATCTCGTGCCCGCACCACTGCAATCACGCGCCACTTGAACGCCAAAGCGCGCACAGGCGGCACCATGACGTACGTCACCGCCGCGGCGATGACTAAACAGAGCAAGTAATCGCGCATCGTCGGATCGAATCA
>RFTO01000102.1 GCA_009923375.1 Actinomycetota bacterium
GATGAGATGTCCGAGCATTGGGCCGGGCAACGCATTGATGCGGTGGTCGGCATCGAAGCCCGCGGATTCATCTTGGCGCCAGCGCTGGCTTATCACTTAGGTGCCGGATTCATCCCGATGCGCAAGCCAGCGAAACTCCCCGGTGCAACTGTCAGCATCGAGTACGCCTTGGAATACGGCAACGATGAGTTGCAGGTGCACACTGGCGCAATCGTGCCCGGCTCGCGGGTGCTTATCTGCGATGACTTACTCGCCACTGGCGGCACTGCCGCGGCCGCATTGGAGCTTTGCACTCAAGTCGGTGCGGAGGTGGTGGGCGCCGCCTTCGCCATCGAATTGAGTTTCCTCAACGGCCGCGGGAGATTGGACGGGTTGCTCGGCGGACTTCCCGTGCAGTCCGTCATTACCTACAACGAGTGAGCAGATGACTACACGATTGTTCGATCCGATCACCATGCGCGGGGTCACCATGCGCAATCGTCTCTGGGTCTCGCCGATGTGCATGTACTCAAGTGAGAATGGCCTGGCCAACGATTTCCATCTCGCTCATTGGGGGCAGTACGCCTTGGGTGGCGCCGGGATGATTGTCATCGAAGCCACAGGAGTTATGCCGGAAGGCAGAATCACGTCAAAATGCATGGGCATCTGGAGTGATGAACATGCACAGGCGATGGCACCAGCGGTGAGGTTCGCCCAGCAACAGGGTGCGATGGTCGCGATTCAACTCGCGCACGCAGGTCGTAAAGCATCCGCGAACCCACCCGGGAAGGGACCTGGATTCCAAGCGGTGGACGACGGCGGGTGGGTGCCGATCGGTCCGAGCGATGAGGCGTTCCCGACTTTGGCGACCCCGCGAGCAGCGACACAGGTCGACCTTGAGCAGGTGATTGCCGCCTTCGCAGCTGCTGCTGTGCGAAGTGTCGACGCAGGCTTCGACGCCATCGAGATTCATGGCGCTCATGGATATCTACTCCATCAGTTCTGCAGTCCGCTAGTGAACAGTCGAGGGGATGAATGGGGAGGCTCATTCACAAACCGGACGCGACTGGCCATCGAGGTGGCGCGCGCGATTCGCGCGGCTATCGCTGATTGCGTGCCACTGCTTTATCGAGTCTCAGCCACCGACTGGGTCGATGGCGGCTGGACGGTGCAGGAAAGCATCGAGCTGGCGCGACTGCTTAAAGCCGAGGGCGTGGACATGATCGATGTGTCCTCGGGCGGAGCTGTTGCCAATGCGCAGATCCCTGTCGGTCCGGGCTACCAAGTGCCGTTGTCAGCGCAGATCCGCGAAGGTGCGCAGATTTGCACCTGCGCGGTGGGTCTGATCACCGATGCTCACCAGGCAGCACAGGTGCTCGCCGACGCCGCAGCCGATGCTGTGATGGTGGCCCGCGGTTGGCTGCGCGACTCCCAGCTTGGACTTCATTGGGCGGACGAGTTGGGCGAGCAGATTGAATGGCCGCGGCAATACCAACGCGGCCGCCTGATGTAGCAGGGAGTCATACGCCTACTTCGTTGGACCCTCGCGACGCGGTGATGTAGCCAGGATTCTCAGGAGCGCTCGGGCACTGCAACCCTGCGGCTTGGTGGACGATGCGCAACCGGCCCGTGAAGCCGCAGATTTACGACGCTTCGACTTCGTCGTTGCTGCGCTCTCTGCGCGGCACCAGGAAACCGAGCATGTTCCTCATCCGCGAGCCGAGTGCTTCTGCCGGGTGGGAGAAGATGCCGTCATCGTCGAGTGCTGTGTGGCGGACGGGCTTGAGTGTGCTCCAGGCCGCGGCCGCGCGCTGTGATGTCTGCTCATCGGGTGTTTGGGTGATGAACTTGAACACCTCGATGGTGGCGAACACATCGTTGAGCGCCCGATGCGCGCCATCGGCGGGATAGTTCAACTCCTCGCGGGCTTTGGCAAGTGAAGTCTTGACACCGTTTCGGTACGTGCAGAAACCGCGACCAAAATCCACGTCGACATCCGCGCGCGCAAACTCCTCCTTCAGGAAACCTTGATCGAACCGCAAGTTGTGGGCGACGAGAATCTTCCCAGCGAGATATGCGGCCAGGTCGGCGGCGATGTCGGCAAATGACGGGCAGTCAGCGACCATCTCGTTGGTAATGCCGTGAACATGAGCGGGGCCGGTGTCACCCCCGGGATTGAGAAGCCAGGTGCGGTGGTCGATTGCCTCAAACGTCAGCGGGTCCAGCGTTGCCGCGGCAACCTCGATGATGCGGGAGTCAGCTGGGCTTAAGCCGGTCGTCTCTGTGTCCAGGACAACCCAAGCATGTGAGGAAGGGGAGCCATCGCGTGCAGGGGCGAAGGAGTTCATGTGATGAGTATGGCTGCCATGTCTGACAGAGTCGATTTAAACGCCGTACAGTTGGCGCAGAATCGGAGGCAATCATGGAACGCACCTGCCCGCACTGCAAAGCGCCGGTGGATTCATTTCTTTTCAGTTGTTCCAAGTGTGGTGCGCGCGTGACCGCGGGGCTCGACATACATGGGTTGAAAACCGAAGGCAAGGCCGATGGCGAGCGTTCACTGGACGATGAGTTTCGCCGCATGCTTGAGAATCCCACGTCGCTGCCGCCCGCAGTTACAGAGCCATCCGCACTGGAACGACAGAGTGTCAAGAAAAAGCGTCGGTGGCGTCGAGGTAAGTAGCTCGGAGGCAAGTCGTTGCGCAGAGGTGACCGCGTACGTCAAGGCAATGCCTCACCTGCGCAGTGAATCGTTTTAATCCGTGAGCAACCCTTGGGCGATGAGCGCGCCGCGTAACTCCGGGTCGCTCGGCTCGGTGAGGTGGGAGCCATCGGGCAAGACAATCACCGGGATGCTCTGTCGACCGTCGTTGGCGGCGACGATGACATCCACAGCGCCTGGCTCATTTTCGGTGTCAATCCAGGTGTAATTCACGCCGGTGCGGTCCAACAGCGCTTTGCTGCGAACGCAATCGCCGCACCAGTCGGCACCGTAAAGAACTACGCCATCTTCGCGACGTTGCAAATCGTTAGTCATAGCCGCCACGCTAGCACTCAGTCAGCGAGTGCGCTCGCACCAATGCTGCGCAGTGCGAGGTGGACATACATCATGTCCGCCCAAGAGAACCACGGTCGTGTGAACGTGCTCGGATCGTTGCAATTGAACGACTCGTGCATGGCGCCAGTGCCGGCATCTGTGTGCTCGAGTAGCAGAAGTGCTCGCTCGACATCGCCAGCATCGGTGCTTGTCAATGCAGCCATCGCGATGCCGATGGGCCACACGTGATTGTCAGGTGTGTGTGGGCTCCCGACACCGGCGGCCGATGAGCCAGCGAAGTAATAAGGGTTGGCGGCGCTGAGAATATGCCGCCTGGTAGCGAGATAGATGGGGTTGTCTTTCGCACACCATCCGAGATACGGCAGCGCAAGCAAGCTCGGCACATTCGCATCGTCCATGAGCAGGCTGTTGCCGAGTCCATCTACCTCATACGCCCAAATATCACGGCCGTTCAGCGTGACTGTGCCAAAGTCCGCGATGCCCGCCGTGATCTGTTGACTGAGCTTGCCTGCACGCAACTTGAGCGTGTCGCCGGCAAAGTCGGAATCGGGGAGTCGTGACAGCCTCTCTAACACCACAGCGGCGTGTGCATTCGAAGGAATGAGATAGCCGTAAGTGCAGGCGTCATCACTCGGCCTGAATCCGCTCCAGGACATTCCTGTGTAACTCACGGGTGAGCCGTAGCCGTCGCGTCCGAGGTGGTCGGTGGGTGGTGCGTTCTCTCGGATGAAGCGATACGAGCCAAAGTCATGTTGTTGTTCGCGTGCAATCACCTCAACGGCAAGCTCAGCGGCTTGCGCAAAACGCTGATCAAGGTGATCAGTGCGCTTACTTGCGTGCTGGAGTCGCAGCGCAAAGTCGAGGAAGCAGGTGAGTGAGTCGAGTTCGTACTTGCGCTCGAAAACCCATGGACTTTGGTCCTCGAAATCGCGATGCCAGCAGTTGCCATTGGGTTCGAGATTGAAGGCGTTCGCATACGGATCGATCAGCACATACTCCGCTTGTTGCCGGCTCACCGATGCGAGAATCTCGTATACCTCGTGGTCATGGGCCAATGCCAGTAACGGACGCAGCTGCCACGCGGAATCCCGCAGCCACATGGCGGGGATATCTCCGGTGATCACTGCGATGGTGGTCGGGCTGGTGCGCACCATCGCGTCGGAAAACAAGCGGGTAATGGCGCGGCGAACACGTTGCCCGCGAGCGCCGCCCGCGGTGCTCTCAACCGTTATGCAGAGATCTGTGACTGCAGGTGGGACATTAATCCCGGATGTTGATGGTCGCTGCATGTGTCGCTCCCGCCGCTACGACTTGACGGTCACGTCGATGATGTAGAACTGCTCGCCTTGGGTTCCGACGATGTACGCCCAACGGCCATGCATGCTGTCGTCCATGCGCACCAAAGTTCCACCAGCATCGACGGCGCGCTTCGCGGCAGCGTCGACATCGCGGACTGCGAAGTAGACGAACCACTGCGAGGTGGATTCATTAGGGAGCATGCCTGGCATTGTCCAAATACCAAAGTTTTCAGACTCGCTGCCGGCGACGGTCACGCTTGTGTAATCGACCACCAGCGGGTCGCCGATGTCTGCTGCCTTGCCGTTGAAGAGGGTTACATAGAAGTCTCGCGCAGCCACGGGGTCGGAGCTGTTCAGCTCGAACCACTGGGGGTATCCCGGGTTCCCGCTGGCGGTGACACCTTGCATCGCATCAGATTGCCACAGGCCGAACAGTCCGCCGGTTGGATCGGCTGCTGCTGCAATGCGACCCTGGCGGACGCCTCCGATGACGATGTCGAAAGCTTGCACGAACACGCTGCCGCCGAGTTCGGTGATGCGACTCAAGGTGGCATCTGCATCTGCGCAGGCGAGATACATCGACCACGTTTGTGGGGTTCCTGGCCGACGCGCGGCAAGCCCCGCGACAGGTATGCCATTGGCGAGCGCCGCCGTCCAGCCGCCGGCATCCGCAGCTGGCTCCTGAAATGTCCACCCAAGCACGCTGGCATAGAA
>RFTO01000103.1 GCA_009923375.1 Actinomycetota bacterium
CGATGAGTTTGGTCGCACCCAGCAAGGGAACAACAACGCTTACTC
The DNA here is from genome assembly GCA_009923375.1 of Actinomycetota bacterium. GTDB lineage: Bacteria > Actinomycetota > Actinomycetes > S36-B12 > UBA5976 > RFTO01. The sequence continues at coordinate 46 of RFTO01000103.1, forward strand.
ACAAGACAACGAGATCTCGTGGCTGGATTGGGATCTGCAGGAGTGGCAGCAGGAGCAGCTGAAGTTCACCAAGCGACTACTGGCAATCCGCAAGCACCACCCATCCCTGCGGCTCGATAGTTATGCCCTGTGCGAGCCGGTTGTGGGGCAAGCCGCGCCGGGTCTGGTGTGGTTTGACTCGACTGGCGAGCCCTTGTCACTTTCTGCTTGGTCAGAGCATGACCGTACGACTCTGGCTGCGTACCTCAGTGGCTCAGTGCCACATGTCGATCGCACCATCGCCGACAGGGCTGCAACACCCTCGTTCTTTCTGATGATCAATGGCGGCGATGCTGACGTGGAATTCTCATTGCCAGGCGCGCCATACGGAGTTGATTACCGGCGCATCATCGACACCAGCGAGGACATCGGCGGCGATGCGCCATGGATTGACCACTGCGGTGCCGGAATCACCGTGTCTGGCCGCAGCATGATGTTGATGCTCATCCTCGCGTGAGTTCATGCGTGGCAGTGCAGTTCGCACCTTGATTGCAGTCAGTTGTACATGAGAAGGGCGCCAGCGAGGTAATTCGCTGGCGCCGTTCTCATGGTCCACTTCAGTTAACGGAGGCGATGAGCCCCAGCTCTGCGTCGCTACACAACCCTGGATGGTTGGGCACCACTCGAACGCTGTAGCCGAAGGGGCCAGTCCGATCCAACGGAACCTGTCCCTCGTAGCGGAAGCGCCCAGCTTCGTACTTTTCCGCCAGCACCAGCGAGGCTTTGATCGGTGCGACGATCTGGTCATCGGGGGTTACCTTGCCGTGAAGTATCTGAACGCTGACATCTTCAGGACGAATGTCTCCAAGGGCGACGAATGCCCGAACCGTGATTGTCTGCCCGAGCTCCGGCGCTTCGCCAACGCCGTGGCTCTCGACATGCTCCACGCGCACCTGCGGCCACGCCTGGGTAACAGCGAGCTTGAATACAGCGAGTTCCTTCGCTCTGGCCCAGTCGTTCGCAGACACTGCGCGTTGTGCCCATGCGGCGGGCGTGTAAAGCTCATTAACGTAGTCCTGAACCATGCGAGAGGCGAGAACACGTTGTCCTAAACCTGTCAGCGTCTGCCTCACCTGCCCGATCCATCGGCTTGGCAAACCGCTTGCAGGGTCGTTGTCGTAGAACGTGTGCGCCACGGGGCCAGCGATGAGGTCGTAGAGCGCTTTGGACTCAATCTCATCGCGACGGTCGGCGTCGTCAACGCCATCAGCGGTGGGGATGGCCCAGCCGTTGACTCCATCAAACCACTCATCCCACCAGCCATCCAGGATGGATAGGTTCAATGCGCCGTTCAGGGCTGCCTTCATGCCAGATGTTCCGCATGCTTCCAGTGGGCGCAGCGGGTTGTTCAACCACACGTCACAGCCCGGGTACAAAGGCTGCGCGAGAGCGATGTCGTAGTTCGGTAGGAAAACAATCCGGTGGCGAACATCTTCGCTGTCTGCAAATCGCACAAGCTCTTGGATAAGTCGCTTACCACCATCATCGGCTGGGTGCGACTTACCAGCAATGACAAGCTGGACCGGACGCTCGGGGTCAAGCAGTAAAGCGCGCAAACGGTCCGGATCGCGCAGCATCAAAGTCAAGCGCTTATACGAAGGAACTCGTCGAGCGAAGCCGATGGTCAGGATCTGCGGATCAAGGACGTTGTTAATCCAGCCCAACTCCGCATCTGCAGCACCACGCTGTAGCCACGACTTCTTCAGGCGCTTGCGGACATCGGCTACCAGGTTCTCACGCAGTTGCTGCTTGGTTTGCCACAGCTCCTCGTCGCCGATCTTCTCGGCGGCAAGCCACCCTTCCTTGGTGTCGATGTAGCCGCCGTGCTTCCACAGAAGGTCGCGCACTTCTCGTGCAACCCAAGTGTGCGCGTGGACGCCGTTGGTAATCGAGCCGATTGGTACGTCAGCTTGATCAAAGCCTTCCCACAAACCTTCGAACATGCCGCGAGAGACCTCGCCGTGCAAGACGCTAACTCCGTTGGCGCGCTGTCCTAAACGGAAACCCATGACCGCCATGTTGAACACCGTCGGGTCGCCACCCTCGAAGTTCTCGGCGCCCAACTCGAGCACACGCTCAATCGGCAGGCCGATACAGGCGTTGTCGTTGCCTAGATAAATCTGCACCAAGTCACGACTGAACCGGTCGATACCGGCAGGCACGGGCGTGTGGGTGGTGAAGACAGTGCCAGCGCGTACTGCCTGAATTGCCTGGTCCCATGTCAATCCAGCCGAGCCTTCAATCAGCTCGCGCATGCGCTCTAACCCGAGGAATCCAGCGTGTCCTTCGTTGGTGTGGAACACCTCAGGTGCGACATGGCCAGTGATCTCGCAGTACTTGCGTACAGCGCGAACTCCACCGATACCGAGCAGCATCTCCTGCTGCAACCGGTGCTCGCTGCCGCCGCCGTACAAACGGTCAGTGACATCGCGTTCGGCAGCGCCGTTGCTCTCAACATCGGAATCAAGCATCAGCAGGGGCACCCGACCGACATGTGCAACCCACACTCGCGCGGAGAGCTGGCGGTGTCCGGGCAAGCCCACGGTGACGACCGCGGGCTTTCCGCCGGCATCGCGCAGAAGTGTCAGCGGCATGTTGTCCGGATCCAAGAGCGGGTATTGCTCAAGCTGCCAGCCATCAGCGGACAAGCTTTGACGGAAGTAACCCGCTCTATAGAACAGGCCGACACCAATGAGAGGAACACCGAGATCGCTTGCGCTCTTCAGGTGGTCACCAGCGAGGATGCCCAGGCCGCCTGAATACTGCGGTAAGGCATTGGTGACGCCAAATTCCGGTGAGAAGTAAGCGATTGCAGCTGGTGCATCCGCCTGCTCTTGGTACCAACGGGGCTGGGTGAGGTAGACGCGCAGACTCTCGGTCGCTTGGCTCAACGCATTGAGGAATTCCGCGTCTTTAGCCAACTCCAACCAGCGCTCACCTGGCACCTCGCCCAAAAGCCTGACTGGGTCGTGGTGAACGTCTTCCCACACCTTGGCGTCGATGCGCTCGAATAAGTCACGAGTCTCCGGGTCCCAGGACCAACGAAGATTTGTCACCAACTCGGCCAGTGGCGCAAGTTGCTCGGGCAGAACGGTGCGGACGGTGAATCGTCTGATTGCTCTCACGTGGCAAAAACATACTGCGTGGTGTGCGTCACGACTGAGTGCGCCATACCGAAGCGGGCGCGGTTTTCGCATCTATGTCCGCCCATGGGACGCAATCGGGCGGAGCCCTAACAGCTTGGCATTGTCATGCAAGCGCTTTCATATGAGTTACGCGATCGCGACATCGTCTGCAAGGATTCACTAGTGCCCCTAACTTCCGTGTTCACCGCCGAAATAGATCGCATCGTCGACGGTTGGCACCACGATCCACATTCAATTCTCGGCGCACATGTTCACGCAGTCCCGAACACTGGCGTGAAGGTGGGGCTAACAAAGAAAGTTGCTGCACCTGCGCCTGCACCTGTACCCGCACCCACAAGTGAAGTGCACATTCGCGTGCTGCGTCCTTGGGCCACCTCCGTCACTTTGGTGACCGCGTCCGGCCGAATCCCGATGAATCACGAGCACCGCGGAGTGTGGCTCGCCACCATCGCCGGCGAGAGCGTCCTGGATTACCGCCTTGACGTTGCTTACGGTGGCGATGCACTGCCCGCCGACGATCCCTATCACTACCTTCCGACGGTCGGCGACTTAGATCTTCACCTCATGGGCGAAGGGCGCCATGAACTGCTGTGGCAGGTCCTCGGCGCACATGTGCGCAGTTACACCACCGAGCTCGGCACAGTGACAGGCGTTTCGTTCGCTGTGTGGGCGCCTAATGCTGCAGGTGTCCGAGTCATCGGTGACTTCAATCATTGGGATGGCATGTCCACCCCGATGCGATCACTCGGCTCATGTGGCGTGTGGGAGCTGTTCGTGCCAAACATTGGTGTTGGCACCCGTTACAAATACGAGATTCGCACTCGCGATGGTCGCACGCTCACCAAATCAGACCCGATGGCAGCGCGAACTGAAGTGCCGCCGTCTACTGCTTCGATTGTGTGGCACAGCGACTACACCTGGGGCGACACCCAATGGATGAGCGATCGGATTGCCAGCAATCCCCACAACGGCCCGATGAGCACCTACGAAGTTCACTTGGGCTCCTGGCGACTTGGGCTTTCTTATCGAGACCTTGCCCGCGAGTTAGTTGATTACGTCAAGGAGCACAACTTCACTCACGTGGAGTTCATGCCAGTGATGGAGCATCCGTACGCCCCATCTTGGGGTTACCAAGTTACCGGCTACTGGGCGCCTACCTCGCGCTTCGGTAACCCCGATGACTTCCGCCACCTCGTCGATGTGATGCACCAGAACGGAATCGGCGTCATCTTGGACTGGGTACCTGCCCACTTCCCCAAAGATGACTGGGCATTGGCACGCTTCGACGGCCAACCGCTTTATGAACATGCCGACCCACAGCGGGGTGAGCATCCCGATTGGGGAACGTACATCTTCGATTTCGGCCGTGCCGAGGTTCGGAATTTCTTGGTGGCCAATGCTGTGTATTGGTGTCAAGAGTTCCACGCCGACGGGCTTCGGGTGGACGCCGTCGCATCGATGCTCTATCTGGATTACTCCCGCGAAGATGGCCAATGGACGCCGAATGAATTCGGTGGGCGGGAGAACCTCGATGCCGTCCGCTTCATGCAGGAGCTGAATGCAACGGTCTATCGGCGCTGCCCCGGGGTTGTGACAATCGCGGAAGAATCCACATCGTGGGAGGGCGTTACCAAGCCCACCGATGCAGGTGGCCTGGGTTTCGGCCTGAAGTGGAACATGGGTTGGATGCA
>RFTO01000104.1 GCA_009923375.1 Actinomycetota bacterium
AGATGTGTATAAGAGACAGGTGTGACGCCCGAGATGAAGATTGCCCGCGAGGAGATCTTCGGGCCGGTCATGACCATCCAACGCTTCACCGATGAGCAGCAGGCGCTGACCTGGGCCAATGATGTGAAGTACGGCCTGGCTTCCTCGGTGTGGACCAAAGACTTCGGCCGCGCAATGCGAATGGCAAAGAACCTCGACTTCGGCTGCGTGTGGATTAACACCCACATCCCGTTGGCGGCGGAAATGCCACATGGGGGCTTCAAACACTCCGGTTACGGCAAGGACTTGTCCATGTACGGATTTGAGGATTACACGCGAATTAAGCACGTCATGGCGTCTCTGGCGTGACCGTCCAATAGAGTCTCGCACTCAGTCAGTCAGTCAGTCAGTCAGTTAGTCAGTCAGTCAGTTGGTTGTTTCACCCTCGAGCCCGAAGGGGAGTGTCATGGCACGACAGGAAATGGATTCGCAGGTCTCCGCACTGCGATCGATGATGAGCCGACGAGGCTTCTTCGGCGCCGCTGGCGCCGTGGGCGCAGCGAGTGTCCTCGCCGCTTGCGGTACAGGTGGAGGTTCGGCGAATCCATCGGCGTCCTTCCCTGCCGACACCTCCGCTGCCGACAAGCTTGTGCGCTGGGCTAACTGGACTTTGTATCTAGATGTGGACAAGGGCAAATACCCCACTCTTGAGACTTTCAAGAAGCAGACCGGCATCAACGTGGATTACCGCGAAGATGTGGATGACAACAACAGCTTCTGGGGCAAGGTCAATGGCCAGTTGCGCACGCGCAAGGACATCGGCTACGACATCGTGACCTTGACCGACTGGATGGCCAACCGGATGATCCAATACGGCTACACGCAGCCGCTTGACGCCGCGAAGGTGCCGAATAAGTCGAACATCCTGACGGCACTGGCCAATGTGGCCTTCGACCCAGGTCGCCAGCGCACCCTGACCTGGCAGTCCGGGTTCGCCGGCCTTGTGTGGAACAAGGAGAAGTTGCCCAAGGGTCTCAAGACAATCGATGATCTGTGGCAGCCAGCCCTCAAGGGCAAGGTGACGGTTCTTTCGGAGATGCGCGACACCGTTGGTTGCCTTCTGCTGAGTCAGGGTGTGGACATCACCAAGCCGATCAGCGATGCGCAGTTCGCCACCGCCCTCGAACTTCTGAGCAAGCAGTTGTCCAGCGGCCAGATTTACAAGGTGCAGGGCAACCAGTACAAGAACGACCTCATCAATGGCACCGCATGGGCCGGCATTTTGTGGTCGGGTGACATTTTCCAGTTGAACGCCGAGAACGGCGACAAGTGGGGCTTTGCGCTGCCCGAGAGTGGCGGCACACTGTGGAGCGACAACATGATGATCCCTTCAACTTCATCGCACCAGACTGATGCGATGAAGTTGATGAACTATTACTACGAGCCGGCCGTCGCTGCGAAGGTGGCGGCGTATGTGAATTACATCTGCCCGGTGCAAGGCGCTCAGGCAGAGATGGAGAAGATCGACCCGAAGCTAGCCGCCAGCGAGTTCATCTTCCCCAGCGCCGACACCTTGGCCCGCGCCAAGACCTTTGTCGGTCTGGAGGCCGCGCAGGAAACCTCCTTCAACGACCAGTGGCTCACTGCCATCGGACAGTGATAGGGGCGTAGGTAGATGGCGTCTCCGCAAACAAACGGCGATCTCTGGCTGAAGGATCTGACGAAGACCTTCGGTGACTTCGCTGCAGTCGATCACATCGACTTGCATATTCCGCAAGGCTCATTCTTCGCACTTCTTGGGCCATCTGGCTGTGGTAAGACCACCACTTTGCGGATGATCGCAGGGCTGGAGGAGCCGACGAGCGGCAAGGTGCTCATCGGTGACCTCGATATCACTTACGCAAAGGCCTACGACCGGCCGGTGAACACGGTTTTCCAGAACTACGCCCTGTTTCCGCACATGGACATCTTCGAGAACATCGCCTTTGGTCTGCGTCGTCGCAATGTGTCTGATCTGGACAAGAAGGTCAAGGATGTGCTCGAGCTCATACAGCTCTCGCACTTGGCGCGACGCAAGCCCGCGCAACTCTCCGGCGGCCAGCAACAACGTGTGGCTCTCGCCCGAGCAATCGTCAACCAACCAGCGGTGTTGCTCCTCGATGAGCCGCTGGGTGCTTTGGATTTGAAACTGCGCCGCGAGATGCAAGTGGAGCTCAAGCGCATTCAGATGGAGGTGGGCCTTACCTTCATCCACGTCACACACGACCAGGAAGAAGCCATGTCCATGGCCGACACCATCGCGGTGATGAATAACGGCGTGGTCGAGCAGTTGGGTGCACCACTAGATCTTTACGAGCGCCCCGCAACGCAGTTCGTCGCCTCGTTCCTCGGGCAGACCAACACATTGCAGGGGACGGTTGTCGGGCCCGATGGCGACTTCACAGTTGTGGACACAGCCTGTGGTCGCTTGCGTCTGCCGCGCACCGAATTGACCGGCAGTGTCGCCTTAGGCGTGCGGCCGGAGAAAATCGAGTTCGCCCAGACTGCGGTCAGCGGCGTCCCTGATGGCGCGAACGTGGTCGAAGGTGTGGTCACTGACGCATCGTTCATCGGCGTCTCCACCCAATACATCGTGCGCCTGCGCAATGAGCAGGAGATCGCGGTCTTCGAGCAGAACCTGCTCTTCGGTCGTCGGGCGCTGGTGGGTGATCAGGTCACCCTCTTTTGGGATCCGCGACACTCGTTCGCACTGGCGGCGCAGTGAACGCGCCCGTCGTCCCTGTGCCTGCCGCAGGGGTGCAAGCAGTGCGTTCCACGAAGGCCGGCACGCGACGACGTTGGACGCCGTATCTGCTGTTGCTGCCAGGATTGCTGTGGCTGGGGATCTTCTTCATCATCCCGCTCGCATCACTGCTTATGCAGTCGTTGCAGACGCCTGTACCTAACGGCTTGGCCGGGCAGTTCCAACAGACCTGGCGCTTCCAGAACTACATCGACACCTTGAGTCAACCCAACTTCTACAACGCGATGATTCGCTCGTTTACCTACTCCTTCATCGCGACCGTGTTAGCGCTACTCATCGCGTACCCGTTGGCGTACGCCATCGCCTTGCGAGCTGGTCGCGCCAAGCCCTTGCTTTTGGTGTTGGTTGTCGCCCCGTTCTTTGTGTCGTTCATCCTGCGCACCATTGCCTGGAAGCAGGTGCTCGGCGCCGAGGGCCCGGTGGTCTCCACGCTCCAGGCGCTGCATTTAGTGCAGCAGAACTTCACGATTTACCCCTCATCGGCTGCGGTGATCGCGGGTTTGACCTACAACTTCCTGCCGTTCATGACGTTGCCGATTTTCGCGAGTTTGGATCGCCTGGACACGCGGTTGGTTGAGGCAGCCAATGATCTTTACGCCGGCAACCTCGTCGCCTTCCGCAAGGTGACTTTGCCGCTGACCATGCCCGGTGTCGTCGCCGGCACGCTACTTACGTTCATCCCCGCATCCGGTGACTACATCAACTCCGAGTTACTCGGCGGCAGTGTGAACACCACGATGATCGGAAAGGTCATCGACTCACGCTTCTTGGTGCTCAGTGACTACCCAGCGGCATCGGTGTTGTCCTTCACTTTGATGTCAATCATCCTCGCGGCGGTGTGGTTGTACGTCCGCAAGGCCGGCACCGAGGAACTGGTGTGACGATGAAGCGCTGGCTCTCCCATAGCGTGTTTCGCATTTATGCGGTCTTCGCTGTTGCTTACCTCTTATTGCCCGTGGGTTACACCCTCGCGTTCTCCTTCAACAACGGCGGTCGTAGCAATCTCGTGTGGCATGGCTTCACCTTCGACGCCTGGACGCACTTATGCGATGCGCCGGGGGTTTGCGAATCGGTGCAGAACTCGCTGCTCGTCGGTGTGCTCTCAACCCTGATCGCTACCGTGCTCGGCACGATGATTGCCTTTGCACTTGGTCGCTACCTCTTCGTCGGTCGCAGCTTCACCAACTTGCTGATCTTCCTGCCGATGGCCACCCCGGAGGTGGTTCTTGGGTCCTCGTTGCTGGCGCTCTTCCTTAACCTCGGCGGCGGATTGCTGGGCTTCCCCGGAGTGCTGCTGGCGCACGTGATGTTCTGCATCTCGTTTGTGGTGGTCACAGTGAAGGCGCGAGTCGCAACCCTTGATCCCAAGCTCGAGGAAGCGGCGCGAGATCTTTACGCCAATGAGTTGCAGACCTTCTGGAAGGTGACATTCCCGTTGGTGCTGCCTGGAATCGCATCGGCGGCGCTGCTGGCTTTCGCTCTGTCATTTGACGACTTCATCATCACCTACTTCAACGCAGGCTCCAACTTCCAGACCTTCCCCGTGTTCGTCTGGACCTCCAACCAGCGCGGAATCCCACCGCAGGCGAATGTGATCGCATCACTGATGTTCTTCGTCGCACTGGCGGCGGTCATCATCGCCCAGGTGAATTCGGCGCGCAAGGCAAAGGCGCTGGCGAAATGACACGTTATGGAGCGCAGTTCGGCCCCGATTACACCTTCCTCGGAGTCCCACCCTGCACACTGGATGATCCGACCACCTGGGCGGATTCGGAAGTTGTGATCATCGGTGCACCCTTTGATGGCGGCACTTCATTTCGCAGTGGGGCCCGATTGGGTCCGAGCGCGATGCGCGCGGCTTGTTACTTGCCACACGACGGATCGCGTCCGTCGCTGGCGATGCGGGTGGATGGGTTGAAGGACCTCTCCGTCACTGACGCAGGCGATGTGGAGATGTTCTCGGGCGACGCAGTCACCGCGTGCGCTCGGTTGGAAGAGCAAGTTCAGAAGGTGGCTGCAGCAGGGCGGATCCCAGTGATGCTTGGCGGCGACCACACGATCACCTGGCCCGATGTCACGGCAGTGGC
>RFTO01000105.1 GCA_009923375.1 Actinomycetota bacterium
CCGCCGTTGGCCATCATCGCCCTGCCAATCATCTTTGCCGCCGGCATGTCCTTGATGGACGCACTCGATGGCATCTTCATGACCAAGGCCTATTCATGGGCGTTCACATCCCCGCTTCGCAAGATCTATTACAACATCACCACCACCGGACTTTCGATCTTCGTTGCGCTCGTGATCGGCACAGTCCAGGTCGTCGGGGTGCTCGCAGACAACACCAACATCGCCGCGTATCAGCCGTGGAAGTTCATCGCCTCAGTCAATCTGGGCAATCTCGGATACTTCATCGTGGCGAGCTTCGTTGGGGCGTGGGTGCTATCAATTGCGGTCTGGCGGCTTGGCCGTTACGAGGAGAAGTACTCAAGTGGCTTGGTTGAAACGGAGCATGCACATAAGGAGCTGGCCGTCGAGGAATAGTCCCTCAACTGTGGGCAGGCGCGCATACACTTAATCTCACCTACACAAGGAGGCTCCTGGTGAACGCAGCAGTTTGGGTCGTCGTTGGCATCGCGGTGCTCGCGGCCATCATCTTCTTTTCCCAGTACAACGGGCTCATCCGCAAGAAGGTTGCTGTTGATGAGGCCTTTGCACAGATCGAGGTGCAGTTGCAGCGACGTAACGACCTCATCCCCAACTTGGTCGAGACCGTCAAAGGTTACGCCGCACACGAGAGCTCAACCTTCGAGAAGGTTGTACAAGCTCGCGCCGCTGCAACGGCCGCACACGGTGTTGCCGAAGTGGCTGCAGCCGATGGTGCGATCACTCAGGCCCTTCGAGGACTTCTGGCCGTTGCCGAGAACTACCCCGACTTGAAGGCATCCGCAAACTTCCTGTCGCTACAAGAAGAGCTCTCCACCACCGAGAACAAGGTTGGGTTCTCCCGCCAGTATTACAACGACTCTGTGCGCACGTTGAACACCGCTATCGAGGTTATTCCTGGTCGCTTCTTCGCAGGCATGGCCGGCGCCACCAAGCGCGATTTCTATGAGGTGCCGGATGCTGAGAATCGCAATGCACCGCAAGTGAAATTCTGACCTTAATGAGGGATTAGTTCGATGGCACTCGACTTTCGGGCGAGGCAAGCAGCGAACCAGCGCAAAACCATTCTCCTTCTCGCCGTCATGGCGTGTGTGATGGCTGCAGTGGTGTGGGCGGTTGCGTACTACCTCGGTTACACCTCTATCGGCGTGGTCCCTATCGCCGTGTTCGTTGTCGTCGGTGGCTCGTGGTGGTCGTACTACGCCAGCGACAAGCTCGTGCTGACCATGACGGGTGCGAGGGTGGTCGATGCGCAGCAAGCCCCCCAACTACACAACCTGGTTGAGGAGATTGCACTTGCTGCTGGACTGCCTAAGCCGAGGATCGCTATCGTTGAAGACACCGCCCCCAATGCTTTTGCGACTGGGCGGGACCCCGCACACGGCCTGATTGCCTACACCACGGGCATCTTGCAGTTGATGGACCGAGAAGAACTACAAGGTGTGACAGCGCACGAAATGTCGCACATCGGCAACCGCGACACCTTGGTGGCCACCGTCGCAGCAACCACTGCTGGCGCCATCGCCTTGATGACAGATCTGGCCATGCGGATCATGTGGTTTGGCGGTGGCGATCGACGACGGGACAACGACAACAACAACAACAACCCAATCATGATGATCATCGCTTTGGTGGTCATGATTCTGGGGCCGTTAGCGGCGTTGCTGTTGAAGTCCGCGGTTAGTCGCAGTCGGGAGAGCCTGGCTGATGCCACTGGAGTCTCTTTCACGCGAAACCCGGCTGGATTGCGGCGAGCACTTGAGAATTTGGAATCCAACACCACCGTGGTGCACAGCCGCTCAACTGCGCTGGCACACTTGTGGATCGAGTCGCCTTTGGATAACACGGGAACGAACAAACTCTTCATGACCCACCCACCATTGAAAGAGCGCATCGCCGCATTGCGCCAAATGGAAGGCGAAACGGTTTAACACCAAAAAGTGCGTGAACGATAAGCGACTTAACACCGAGACTGGCTTAACTCCCAAGCGCGTGAACACCGAAGTGCGTGAACGGTGTTCGTGCACGCCGCATGCCATTCTCAAGCGCTATTCGGCGCCTTTCAACAATCGCGTGGGTGCGCGTTTCTCATCCGCCTCTCAATGGTTTTTCAGCCGTGACTCAGAGCAGTGCGTTTCCTTGCACCCATGACATCCACTCTTAACCACCAGAGCCCAACACTCGAGCAACAAGAGCACGTCTCCCACGGTCAGCTAGAAGTGTCATCCCGTGCATCACATCGACATGCTGGCGATGCCACCGCTGCTGGCCTGACAGCCGGCATGATTTTGCAAATCGTGCTCATCCACCTCATTGATCAGGATTGGTTTGCGTTCGCTAAAGGCCCGTCGTATATCCAGAGCGGATACACCTCTATCGAGATTGCAGGCGTTGTTATTGCCGGGTGGTTGATTCTTCGTCGCTCATGGCTCGCCTGGGGCGCAGCGGTGGCGATTGCCGCCGGTCCGTTGCTGGGCTTTGTCGCGTCGCGTGGACCGGGTCTGCCGAACTACACAGATGACATGGGTAACTGGTTTGAGCCGTTGGGTGTGGCATCGGTGCTGGTTGAATTAGCGGTGATCGCTATCGCCGGACGCCAGCTGCTGAAACGCATGCCGAATCTGCGAACTTTTCGCTGGTAGATTTTCAAGGGGTGTGGCCAGGGACAGGATCGAACTGTCGACCTTCCGATTTTCAGTCGGACGCTCGTACCAACTGAGCTACCTGGCCAGGGAAGAGGTCAGACGTCCTCGATCGCGATGATGTTGCTGCGACCGATGGAAGCAACCACTTCCAGCGACCCCGACCGGGCTCGAACCGGCGACCTTCGCCGTGACAGGGCGACGCGCTAACCAACTGCGCTACGGGGCCTTGCGTATTCAATTGTCGTGCGTGTTCCAGTTTCCTGGAGCACCCCCAACGGGATTCGAACCCGTGCCGCCGCCGTGAAAGGGCGGTGTCCTGGGCCGCTAGACGATGGGGGCCAGTGGCCCTTCGGCAACCGATCCCTTCGGGGCTGCCCAAGCATACGGCAGGCACCACCCCCAGATGCAGCCGAGGTGTCGCTCGCACCAATCGTTGGCAAGCGCCTACAACTTCTTGACTAACTCGTTCATCGTCCTAATTTGTGCTGTCTGTTCCGTTACGATGCCGCTGGCGAACGAAGCGAACGTCGAATTCGCAGATTTGAGCTGCTCCGATGCCATGGCAACTGCGCCAGTGTGGTGATAAATCATGCCGGTGAGGAAGAGGCGGTCAAACGAGGCACCAGTGGCCAGCCGCAAGCGCAGCATCTGCGAGAGCGAGAGCATTCCGTCGGCGTGCATGCTGGTGTCAGGCGCCTTACCCAGCCAGGCAGTCATCGTGGATATCTCGCGTGCTTGGCCGGTCAGAATGTTGGTGGCCAGATCGGTCACGGCTGCGTTATGTGAGCGCGTCAGCGCCAGTGTCGCCATATCCACTGCTTGCTGGTGGTGAGGGATCATGTGTTCGAGGAACATGAGTTCAGCCGAATTCAGAGTGCCAATGGCCCCAGCTCCCGCAGTCGCCTCGGAACCTTCCTCAACTTCTCCAACAGCGCCTTCATGCTCATGCACCAGGCTCGACATGGCCTCATCCATCATCCCGTCTTCCGTGAGGGACGGGTCCGGGGCTAGCGCACCGGATGTCTCGTTAGCCTGCAGGGACGACATGTCGTCGGACATCGCGTGGTCTGCGGCCATCCCGCAACCTGTCAGCGCCAGCAGCGCAGCCGAGATGACAATTAAGTGCTTGTGCATGTGTACCTCCGAATCACGAGTGTACGACAGCAGAGCGCATGAGTGCCTGTGCGGATTTCTGCCTGCTTCGCCTGCTCACCTCAACTAGGCAAGGTTCTCTGGGTATGTGTCGTAATACTCGTGCGCGATCCCCTCGTTGCTACCCCGCCTGTGCCACGCAATGAACACCCCGCCTTTTCGCACGTGCGGGATGTTGGCTCCCAAATGCGACGCGAGCCATGGTGCGAGATCCCCGTGGGTGCAGATAGCCAGTGGTTCTTCGGCCGCGAGACTTTCCTCTAACAACGCGCGAAATCCCCTAGCAGTCACATCCTGGCCCTCATAAAGCCATGGGTTCTCCTGCCACTGCAGACCCTCTTTCAAGGCTTCAACGGTCTGAACGCAGCGGGATGCTGGGGAGGTAAGGATTGCGGTGACACCGTAGGCGCGAGTGATTGCCTCGATAGCGGGCAGTTGTGTCCGGCCGCGGGGGCTGAGTGGTCGGCGGCCGTTGTCAGCGCCTGTCCAGGTCGCCCGGTCGCCTGCGTGTGCATGCCGGATCACAATCAGCGGCACGAGATCCTCAGCTGCTTCCACTTCGACCGCAGCCACAAGTTCACGATCCGCGCCGTAAGAAAGCAGCTCGCGAGCCTGCGTGCTAGCCAGCCATCGCAGTTCATCTGCTTCGGCATTGGGGACGAACTCCCCGCTTACATGGGCACTGCGCCAGTAGCGAACTTCTTTAGGCGCCGCGTCCAGGGTGTAGTGCTGGGAAGGCAGAGGTGCACCAAGGGTGACGATGATGCCGGTCTCTTCCAGCACTTCCCGCACGGCGGCAATCGGCCAAGTCTCGCCTGGATCGAGTTTGCCCTTCGGCAGGGTCCAGTCGGCTCGGTGCGGGCGATGGATAACGGCGAATTCCCGACGCCCACCGGATGTCCGCGAGATGACAACCCCCGCCGCGCGAATAATTGCCGCACTACCAGCCGGCGTGCCTTGGATGTCCATTCCAGCGATGTCCTAGCGCTTGCGGATCGTCGTGGCTTGCAGATCCTCGAGCACAGTGCCGTCCTCAGCCTGGTGGTGGCGGG
>RFTO01000106.1 GCA_009923375.1 Actinomycetota bacterium
ATCTGGCGCGTGTTTATCGCGCCGGATGCGCTCTCATAACTGAATAATCAATCCCGACGCACAAAGGTGCGCACGATCGGCCAGAGGTCGGTTATCGGTGGTGGGTCTCGGAGTGCGCATATGCGCAGGGCCGAGCCTCATGATCGATGGCCGGCATAAGCGGCCGCCGTACACCTTCTGTTCGCACGCGCACGGCCGGCAATCCCGCCGAGTCGGTGCCGTGCACTCTGACGCGCATGACTCCGTTCATGGTTCCGCGCATTGGCGTCACCGATGCCACATGAAGGAAGGTCACAGACGTGACTGCTGAATCCCATTACACCGAAGCCACCATCGACAACGGTTCCTACGGAACCCGCGTCATCCGATTCGAGACCGGCCACCTTGCCCAGCAAGCTGCTGGTAGCGCGGTTGCGTACCTCGACGGCGACACCATGCTGCTGTCGGCGACGACCGCATCGAAGTCCCCGCGCGATCACTTCGATTTCTTCCCGTTGACGGTCGATGTCGAAGAGCGCATGTACGCGATCGGCAAGATCCCCGGCTCGTTCTTCCGCCGCGAGGGTCGCCCGAGTGAGACGGCGATCTTGACCTGCCGTCTCATCGACCGTCCCCTGCGCCCGTCATTCGTCGACGGCCTGCGCAACGAAATCCAGGTCGTTGTCACCTGCATGTCCCTGAACCCGCAGCACTTGTACGACGTGGTAGCCATCAACGCGGCATCGATGTCCACCCAGCTTGCAGGTTTGCCGTTCTCCGGCCCGATCGGCGCCGTCCGCGTCGCGCTTATCAATGGGCAGTGGGTCGGCTTCCCAACCGTCGATCAGCTTGAACTAGCCGTGTTTGACATGGTTGTCGCCGGCCGCGTTGTCGGTGACGACGTCGCCATCATGATGGTCGAGGCAGAGGCCACCGAAAAGACTTACGAGCTTGTCCGTAACGGCGCCAGCGCACCGACCGAAGAGGTTGTTGCCGAGGGCCTGGAAGCATCCAAGCCGTTCATCCGCGCTCTGTGCGAGGCCCAGCAGCAGCTGGCCGATGTGGCTGCAAAGCCGACCGGCGAGTTCCCTGTGTTCCTCGATTACGAGCAGGACGCATTCGACGCAGTCAACGAGGTTGCCGGCGCAGATGTCGCCGCAGCGCTCTCCATCGCCGGTAAGCAGGACCGTGAGTCTGCATTGGACGCGGTTAAGGCCAAGGTTGTGGCTGCACTCGCCTCCAAGTTCGAGGGTCGCGAGAAGGAGATCAGCGCAGCGTTGCGATCCGTGACCAAGGGTCAGGTTCGCTTGCGCGTGCTTCGCGACAAGGTTCGCATGGACGGTCGTGGTCTCTCTGACATCCGTTCGCTGTCAGCCGAGGTTGGTTACATCCCGCGTGCACACGGTTCGGCAATCTTTGAGCGCGGCGAGACCCAGATCCTGGGTGTCACCACACTGAACATGCTCAAGATGGAGCAACAGCTGGACACGCTTGCTCCCGAAACCCGCAAGCGCTACATGCACCACTACAACTTCCCGCCGTACTCAACCGGTGAGACCGGTCGCGTGGGTTCCCCCAAGCGTCGCGAAATCGGCCATGGAGCGCTCGCTGAGCGCGCACTCGTGCCAGTTCTGCCCAGCCGCGAGGACTTCCCCTACGCGATCCGCCAGGTGTCCGAGGCTCTCGGCTCCAACGGCTCCACCTCGATGGGCTCGGTGTGCGCGAGCACGCTGTCCCTTTACAACGCCGGTGTGCCATTGCGCGCCCCGGTCGCTGGTATCGCGATGGGCCTCATCACCGATGTTGTCGACGGCAAGATGCAGTACGTCGCGCTGACCGACATCCTTGGCACCGAAGATGCCTACGGCGACATGGACTTCAAGGTCGCCGGCACCAAGGACTTTGTCACGGCTTTGCAGCTTGACACGAAGCTCGATGGAATCCCGGCCCACGTGCTTGCCGGTGCGTTGACCCAGGCTCGCGATGCGCGCATGGCAATCCTCGACGTCATGCTCGAGGCAATCGACGCTCCTGATGAGATGAGCCCGTTCGCACCGCGAATCATTGCCATCAAGATCCCGGTGGACAAGATCGGCGAGGTGATCGGGCCAAAGGGCAAGATCATCAACCAGATTCAGGAAGAGACCGGCGCTGACATTTCGATTGAGGATGACGGCACCGTTCTGATCGGCGCAACCAACGGCGAAGCCGCTGAGGCTGCCCGCAACCAAATCAACCAAATCGCCAACCCGCAAATGCCGGAAATCGGCGAGCGTTACTTGGGTACCGTTGTGAAGACGACGGCCTTCGGTGCGTTCGTGTCGCTCATGCCTGGCAAGGACGGCCTGCTGCACATCACGCAGTTGCGAAAGATCGCGGGCGGCAAGCGCGTTGAGAACGTCGACGACGTGGTCTCCATCGGTCAGAAGATCCTGGTGGAAATCGCCGAGATCGACGCACGAGGCAAGCTGTCGCTGGCAGTTGCTGACGACGACACCGCTTCGGCTCCGGCCGAAGCGAATGCCTGAGTCTCGCTTGAGCACTAAGACTCTGTTGAAGGAGGCGGACGGCGCCGTGGTGCGCCGTACCGTCCTCCCTTCAGGGTTGCGCATCATCACCGAATCGGTGCCATCGATGCGTTCGGTGACATTTGGTGTGTGGGTTGGTGTCGGTTCCCGGCACGAAACCACCACCCAAGCCGGCTCTGCGCATTACCTCGAGCACTTGCTGTTCAAGGGAACCAAAACTCGCAGCGCACTTGACATCTCGTCTGCCATCGATGCTGTCGGTGGTGAGATGAACGCTTTCACATCCAAAGAGCACACGTGCTTCTATGCGCGCGTCCTGGACTCCGACCTTCCGCTTGCTGCGGAGATCATCAGCGACATCATCACCGCTGCAACGCTGCGCGCCGCTGATGTGGACTCCGAACGAACTGTTGTTCTCGAAGAGATCAGCATGCGAGATGACGATCCCGGCGATGTTGCTTATGAGCAGTTGTTCTCCTCGATGTACGGAGACGCCCACCCGATGGGTCGCTCCATTTTGGGCACCCGGGAGACCATCGAGTCGATCACACCGGCGGCGATCAGATCGTTCTACAAGAAGCAGTACGTGCCGTCGCAGTTGGTGGTCGCAGTGGCCGGCAATGTGGATCATGCAACCGTTGTGAAGCAGGTGCGCCGAGCATTCGAGGGAGCACTCGCCGACACTGCTGTTCCTCACCGCTCCTCGCGCCGCACCACGATGCTCGAAGGCAAGCGAATCGACTTGGCTCGCCCTATCGAGCAGTCCAACATCATCATGGGATTCCCTGGCATCACCTACGCCGACGAGAGCCGCTGGGCACTGTCAGTGTTGAACTCCGTCCTCGGCGGCGGTATGTCCTCGCGCTTGTTCCATGAAGTACGCGAACAGCGCGGCCTCGTTTACACGGTTTATTCCTACATCTCGAGCTTCTCCGACTCCGGCATCGTCGGCGTTTACGCCGGCACGACTCCAGCGCGCACGGATTCGGTGCTGCAGGTGGTTAGCGATGTCCTTGCTGATGTCGCCGGCAACGGAATCACCGAAGGTGAACTCACACGTGGCAAAGGTCAGGTGCGAGGATCCACTGTGTTGAGTTTGGAAGACACTTTCTCTCGTATGAGCCGCATCGGCAAGAGCGAGCTCACCGGTCGCGCGGTGCTGTCCTTGAGTGAGATGGTGCGCAAGATCGACGCAGTCACCACGGCCGATGTTCAAGAGCTGGCACAGCGATTGTTTGCCAGCGCAGCCCCGACGACCGTGATTGTCGGCCCAAAGCCTGGATCAAAGTCGGGCACGTCGAAGAGGGTAACGCGCAAAAACTGATCGCGGCGAACATGCTTGGCGTTCAGATCTACGCAGGTGCAGGTGGAAGGATGGACCCATGACGGCAACCACCAAAGTCGGAGTTCTTGGAGCATCGGGGCGCATGGGTGCGCAGATTTGCGCCGCTATTGATGCCGCTGATGACTTAACCCTTGTGGCCACAGTAGATGCCGCCGATTCCCGCGAGTCACTGCTTGCCGCTGATGTGGTCGTCGATGTCACCGTGCCTGATGCGGTGATGGCGAATATTGAATGGTGTGTGACGAACGGCAAGCACATGGTGATTGGCACGTCGGGTTTCACCGCCGAGCGCATCACCCTTGTGCAATCGATTGCAAAGCGCAATCCGAGTGTGAGCCTGTTGATCTGCCCGAACTTCGGTATCGGCGCCATCTTGATGATGGCCTGGGCGCAACAGGCAGCGCGTTTCTTCCCCGATGCCGAGATCATCGAGTATCACCACAGCGGCAAGGTGGATGCGCCTAGTGGAACAGCAGTGCGCACTGCACAGTTAATCTCGGGTGCACGGGGAGATGTTCAAGCCGCCCCCCGGGTCGGCGACTCACATGGTGAACGAGTGGACGATGTAAATGTCCACTCCGTTCGCGGCGATGGTTATCTGGCACACCAAGACGTCTTATTCAGCGCACCAGGGGAGCGGCTGACCATTCGCCACGACAGCTTGGATCGTGCATCGTTTATGCCAGGAGTTTTATTGGGCATTCGCGCAGTGACAGCGCAGCCAGGAGTCACCGTCGGGTTAGAGGGATTGCTCGGCCTCTAAGTTGCGGGATTGCTAGCCAGCGGATTGCTTAAGCCATCCACCCTTGGGCGCGGATCAATGCTGCTGTTCCAGCGCCGATCACAACCACAAGGATGAACGGTGCTTTAAAGCGAAGTGCGATGAATGCAGCAGCAAGTGCCGGTACCCGCGCATCAACCACAATCGATGTGTTCGTCACCAAGGTC
>RFTO01000107.1 GCA_009923375.1 Actinomycetota bacterium
GCTGGTGCAGGTGCTATTCAAGATGGGCGAGATGGTTACGGCCACTCAGTCCGTCAACGACGACACACTGCAGTTGCTTGGCGCCGAGTTGAATTACGAGATCCAGGTTGTCTCGCCGGAGGATGAGGACCGAGCACTGCTCGAGTCGTTCAACCTTGACTTCGGTGACGAAGGCGCCGAGGAGGACTTGCAACTTCGTGCACCGGTGGTGACCGTCATGGGTCACGTCGACCACGGAAAGACCCGACTCCTCGACGCATTGCGCAACACCGACGTCATGGCAAAGGAAGCCGGCGGAATCACGCAGCACATCGGCGCCTACCAGGTGCATGTCGAACACGACGGCATCGAACGCGCCATCACCTTCATCGACACCCCCGGTCACGAGGCTTTCACCGCGATGCGTGCTCGTGGTGCGGCGACCACCGACATCGTCGTATTGGTTGTTGCAGCCGATGACGGCGTGAAGCCGCAGACGGTTGAAGCACTTAACCACGCACAAGCGGCAGGTGTACCGGTTGTCGTCGCTGTCAACAAGATCGACAAGCCTGAAGCCGATGCGGTCAAGGTGCGAGGTCAGCTGGCTGAATACGGCTTAATCCCCGAGGAATACGGCGGTGACACGTTGTTCGTCGACGTCTCCGCTCGCGCCGGCACGGGTCTCGACACGCTTCTCCAAGGTGTGCTGCTCACGGCAGACGCTGCCTTGGACTTGCGGGCCAACCCGAACCGCGATGCTCAAGGTGTCGCCATCGAAGCCCACCTCGACCGCGGTCGTGGACCAGTGGCAACGGTGCTCGTGCAGCGTGGAACTCTGCGCCTGGGTGATTCAATCGTCGTCGGTGATGCCTTTGGACGCGTCCGCGCGATGCTCGATGAGTACGGCCACCCAATCGAGGAAGCGCTTCCGTCGCGTCCCGTCCAGGTGCACGGCCTCACCAGCGTCCCTGGTGCTGGTGATTCGTTCCTCGTTGTGACTGAGGACCGCATCGCCCGTCAAATCGCTCAGGCTCGCGAGGCTCGTGAGCGTGCAGCGATGTTGGCGAAGGCACACGGCCGTCGCACATTGGAAGACTTCGTCAAGCAGCTTGAGAAGGGTGAGGTGCAGGAACTTCGCCTCATCATCAAGGGCGATGTATCCGGATCGGTTGAGGCTTTGGAAGAAGCCTTGGTCAACCTCGATGTCGGCGAGGAAGTCTTACTGCGTGTGATCCACCGCGGCGTCGGCGCGATCAACAAGAACGACGTCATGCTCGCCAGCGCATCTGATGCCATCATCATCGGCTTCAACGTGCGCCCAGAGGGCAAGGTCGCCATTGATGCAGAGCGTGAAGGCATCGACGTGCGCTTCTACAACGTGATCTACCACGCCATCGACGAAGTTGAGGCCGCCCTGAAGGGCATGCTCAAGCCTGAGTTCGAGGAGATCTCCACTGGTACCGCTGAGATCCGAGAGGTGTTCCGCTCGAGCAAGCTGGGCAACATCGCTGGTTGCTTGGTTCGCTCCGGTGAGATCCGCCGCAACTCAAAGGCGCGCTTGATTCGCGACGGGATTGTTGTGGCCAACAGCCTCACAATCGATTCGTTGCGTCGATTCAAGGACGATGCAACCGAAGTCCGCGAGGGCTACGAATGCGGTATCGGCCTCGGCTCGTTCAACGACATGCGCCCCGAAGATGTCATCGAGACATACGAGATGCGCGAGAAGCCTCGTAAGTAAGTGGACGGCCGCCGGCGGAATTAGTCGGCGGCCTTCTCTTCACGCTCGTTAGGAGAGGAGTCGGCATGGCTGACGAAGGACGGGCCAGACGGCTCGCAGATCGCATCAAGGTGATTGTTGCTGAAATGCTCGAACAGAAGGTCAAGGATCCCAGGCTGGGATTCCTCACCATCACCGATGTTCGCGTGACGGGCGACTTACGTGAAGCCACACTCTTCTACACCGTTTACGGGGATGATCAGTCTTGGGTGGACACAGCGGCCGCATTGAAAAGTGTGACTGGCATGTTGCGCACCGAGGTCGGGCGGCAGACCGGCGTCAAGTTCACCCCGTCACTGGCGTTCCAGCCCGACACGGTGCCGGACGCCGCACGCTCCATCAACGAATTGCTTGCCCGTGCGGCTGCAGCGGACGCCCAAGTGAGCGAGATAGCCGAACACGGCACTTATGCGGGCGATGTCGACCCGTATAAGCATCCCGAGGAAGAAGACGAGGATGACAGCCACGAGTAAGGTCGTTGAGCAGGTGGCTGTTCGCCTGCGTGCGGCCAGGCGAGTGTTGTTACTTGCGCATGTCACCCCTGATGCGGATGCGCTTGGGTCCGCGCTTGCACTCGGCTTGGCGCTGGAGTCGTTGAAGTTGGAGCAGCACATTGTGGTGTCGTTTGGGGATGATCCGATGGTCGTTCCCCGGATGCTTACATGCCTACCTGGTGCACATTTGCTCGCTGATTGTCACGCCATCGCGGCAGATGAGCAGCCGTTCGATGTCGCGCTCTCATGTGATGTCTCCACGCTCAATCGGCTCGGCGCAAACCAAGATGCGTTCTTAGCAGCGCAGACCTCGATTGTGGTTGATCACCATGCGAGCAACACCGGCTTCGGGGATATCAACCTGATTGACCCGAGCGCTCCTGCTAATGCGGTGTTGGTTCTGCAGATTGTGGATGCGCTGGGTGTGGTGGTCACCGAGGAGATCGCACAGGCGATTTACGCCGGGCTCATCACCGACACTGGCAATTTTAAGTTCCCTGCCACCAACCCGGCTGCACACCTTGTGGCAGCGCGACTGCTCAGCACGGGAATGAAACACGATTTCATTGCACGCAAGATGTACGACGACGATGACTTCGCCGCTGTGCAGCTGCTTGGCCGAAGCTTGGCGCGCTCAGTTCTGGATCGAGAAGCGCTTCATGGCACTGGTTTCGTGTGGACCACCGTGACGACAGAAGATCGTGCAGCGCTGGGGGTCTCGATTGATGGGGCGGAGCGGGTGATTGACACCTTGCGCATCACTAGTGAGGCTGAGGTGGCATGTGTATTCAAGGAAGACGACCACGGAATCTGGAAGATCTCCTTGCGCAGTAAGGGAGCTGTGGACGTTGGACTAGTCGCTCAAACCCTCGGCGGTGGTGGACATAAGTTCGCAGCCGGCGCCACGCTCGGCCCGGATGTGTCATCTGCGATTGATGATGTGCGGCGCGCCTTGGATGCGGTGCGCTGAGAAGTGGCGCGAGTTGACGCGGATGTTCACGGCCTGTTGGTGATCGACAAGCCGCTCGGTGTCACATCACATGATGTTGTAGCGCGCACCCGTCGGGAGTTTGGCACGCGCAGAGTCGGCCACGCCGGCACCTTGGATCCGCAAGCATCCGGCGTTCTCGTCCTGGGACTGGGTAAGGCCACGCGCCTGCTGACGTACTTGGTGGCCGATGACAAGGAATACATCGCAACTATCCGCTTGGGTGCAACAACTGTCACCGATGATGCGGCCGGTGAGGTGCTCGAGCAGGCGGATGCCGCCGCAGTGTCAGCTGTGACTGACGAAGCAATCGCTCAGGCTGTCGCGTCACTCACCGGCGACATCATGCAAAGGCCGAGTGCGGTGAGTGCGATCAAGATCGATGGGCAGCGGGCATACGCGAAGGTGCGAGCAGGTGAGCAGGTGGAGATTGCTGCGCGCCCTGTGACCGTTTACGAATTCGAGCCGCGCGAGATTCGCCGCAGCGATGAGTGGATTGATCTTGATGTGAACGTTCGGGTGAGCAGCGGCACTTACGTGCGAGCGCTCGCTCGGGATCTCGGTGAGAAGCTAGGGATTGGCGGACATCTCACAGCTTTGCGTCGTATTCGCAGCGGTCGCTTCGCAATCGATGATGCGGCGGCAGGATTGATTCCGGTCGGGGACGCGTTGCGTTCGGCATTGCCCAGCATCGTCATCGACGACACAGCAGTAACTGATGTGCGTTTTGGTCGGCAGATCAGTGAGACTGCTTTTGCGTCCGAAGAAGAGGGTGATGTGAACGCGTCGAGTGTCGTCGGGTTACTCGATTCTCGAGGTGACGCGATTGCCATCGCACGACGAGTAGATGGAACCTTCGCGCCTATCGTGGTGTTCACATGAGCGGTCTTAGAGTTTCATCTGTGCATGAGGACTCGCGAGAATGAGCGGAACAGTTGTCGCTATCGGCGTGTTCGACGGAGTGCACCGAGGTCACCACGCTCTCATCAACGAAGCGCGACTGCGAGCGCAATTGCTAGGCGCATCAGTTGTGGCGGTGACTTTCGACCCGCATCCAGCTGCGGTGTTGGCGCCTGAACGCTCGCCGCTCCTGCTCACGACTCTGGCACGACGCATCGATCTCTTACACGAAGCCGGCTGCGACTCAGTGCAGGTCCAGGAGTTCACCTCCCAGTTCGCACACAAATCCCCGGAGCAGTTCGTGGACGAGGTATTGGTGCCGCTGGAGCCGAAGGCCATCATCGTGGGAGAGAACTTCCGCTTTGGCTATCGCGCCAGCGGAGATGTACGAACTCTGGCCGATCTTGGCGAGACTCGTGGATTCGAGGTGCAGGTGGCTGCGCTTCGCACCGAGGAGTTAATGGTCGTCTCCAGCACCCGCATCCGCTCGCTTGTGGTGGCAGGCCAGGTGGGCCAGGCAGCAGATCTTCTGGGGCGCCCACACCGGCTTGATGGAACGGTCGTCCACGGGGATAAACGTGGGCGCGAGATTGGCTATCCGACAGCGAATCTGCAGTGGGCCGAGGAC
>RFTO01000108.1 GCA_009923375.1 Actinomycetota bacterium
GCCTGTAGGCCCCAGTCACCGAAGGTGACCCTGGTGCCACCGCTGGCAGCGCCCGAACGACTCGGGTGGTGCTGCTTGCGGTGCTTGACGCGACGGGGAATCAACATGGTCGATCAGCCCTCCTGAACTTCAGCGGCAACTGGCGCCGCGGTGGCATCGGCTGCAACGGCGGCAGGTGCGTCATCACGACCGCGACCCGGGCGGGTTGGGCGCTGACGCTGCGACATACGCGCGGCAGCAGCAGCCTGCTCACGCTCAACGCGAGTTCCCAGAGCGTCACCCTTGTAGACCCACACCTTTACGCCAATGCGGCCGAAGGTTGTGCGAGCCTCGTAGAAGCCGTAATCGATGTCGGCGCGCAGGGTGTGCAACGGCACTCGACCTTCGCGGTAGAACTCAGTGCGGCTCATTTCAGCACCACCAAGACGACCGGAAACCTGGATTCGGATGCCCTTGGCGCCGCTCTTAAGTGCGCTGGTCATCGACTTACGCATCGCGCGACGGAAGGAGACACGGCTGGACAGCTGCTCGGCAACAGCGACAGCAACAAGTTGAGCGTCAACCTCGGGGTTCTTCACCTCGAGGATGTTCAACTGCACCTGCTTACCGGTGAGCTTCTCCAGATCGGTGCGGATGCGGTCGGCCTCCTGGCCACGCTTGCCGATGACAATGCCAGGGCGCGCGGTGTGGATGTCGACGCGGACGCGGTCACGGGTGCGCTCGATCTCCACACGGGAGATGCCGGCGCGGTCCATGCCCACCGTCATGAGGCGGCGAATCTTGACGTCCTCATCGATGTAATCGCGGTAGCGCTGACCCGGCTTAGAGGAATCGGCAAACCAGCGCGACTTGTAATCCGTGGTGATACCAAGGCGGAAGCCGTAGGGATTGATTTTCTGACCCATAGCTCAGGCCTCCGTGCTCTCGTCGGCAGCCGCCTGCTTGGCGGTGCTCTTCTTGGCAGCCGGCTTAGCAGCGGTCGCCTTCTTAGCTGCGGTCTTCTTCGCCGGTGCGGCAGCAGCAGCCGGTGCGGTGGTCTTCTTGGCTGCAGCCTTCTTCACTGCTGCCTTTGGGGCCGAAGTCGAAAGGTCATCAGGTGTGGCGACGATGACGGTGATGTGACTGGTGCGCTTGCGAATCTTGAATGCACGACCCTGTGCGCGCGGACGGATCCGGTGCATCGTCGGTCCCTCATCCACGAACACGGCCTTAATGACAAGGCCCTCTGGGTTCATGTTGAAGTTGTTCGTGGCGTTCGCGATCGCGCTGTCGAGCACCTTCCCGATGGGCTCGCTCGCAGCCTGCGGCGCAAAACGCAACAGTGACTGCGCCTGGGTGGCGGGGACCCCACGAATCAGGTCCACCACTCGGCGAGCCTTCTGGGGCGTGACGCGAACGTATCGCGCAATGGCCCTGGCTTCCATCGTTTCTCCTCGTGCTCGTCTAACTATTGGATCTTGAATAATGCGGATGCGCTTACTTGCGCTTGGCCTTACGGTCTTCCTTGACGTGGCCCTTGAAGGTACGCGTCGGTGCGAACTCGCCGAGCTTGTGACCGATCATCTGCTCGGTGACGAACACCGGCACGTGCTTGCGGCCATCGTGCACCGCGAGGGTGTGACCGAGCATGTCTGGCGTAATCATCGAGCGACGCGACCAGGTCTTGATCACGTTCTTGGTGTTCTTCGCGTTCTGGTCGTCCACCTTCTTTTGCAGGTGGCCATCCACGAAGGGACCCTTTTTAAGACTGCGAGGCATCGTTTCAGCTCCTGCTTTAGCGGTTCTTGCCGGACTTACGGCGACGGACGATCATGGCGCTGCTCGCCTTCTTCTTCTTACGCGTACGACCCTCTGGCTTACCGTTCGGGTTCACCGGGTGACGTCCACCGGAAGTCTTACCTTCACCACCACCGTGGGGGTGGTCAACGGGGTTCATGGCGACACCACGGACGGTTGGGCGGACACCCTTCCAACGCATGCGGCCGGCCTTACCCCAGTTGATGTTCGACTGCTCGGCGTTGCCGACCTCGCCAACTGTTGCGCGGCAGCGCACGTCAACGTTACGGATTTCACCAGAAGGCATACGCAGTTGGGCGTATGGGCCATCCTTGGCGACGAGCTGAACACTGGCACCAGCAGAACGTGCGATCTTCGCACCGCCACCGGGACGCAACTCAATTGCGTGAACGACGGTACCGACCGGGATGTTGCGCAACGGCAGGCAGTTGCCGGGCTTGATGTCAGCCGACGGGCCGGTCTCGATGCGGTCACCCTGCTTCAGCAATCGCGGCGCAATGATGTAGCGCTTCTCGCCATCTGCGTAGTGCAGCAGCGCGATACGAGCGGTGCGGTTCGGGTCGTACTCAATGTGAGCGACCTTGGCCGGCACACCATCCTTGTCAGCACGACGGAAGTCAATGATGCGGTAGGCACGCTTGTGTCCACCACCGATGTGGCGGGTGGTGATGCGGCCGGAGTTGTTACGTCCACCGGTCTTCGGGAGCGGGCGCACCAACGACTTTTCAGGCGTGCTGCGCGTGATCTCAACGAAGTCGGCGACGCTTGAGCCACGACGGCCCGGCGTAGTCGGCTTGTACTTACGGATACCCATGTCAGATTCCTCTACTCACTAGCTACCGGTCAGGAGACCGGGCCTCCGAAGATGTCGATACGGTCACCAGCTGCCACCGAGACGATGGCGCGCTTGGTGTCGGGGCGCTTGCCGAAGCCAGTGCGGGTGCGCAGCTTCTTGCCCGTGCGGTTGGCCGTGTTCACGCTGGTGACGCGCACGTTGAACACCTGCTCCACAGCTACCTTGATTTGCGTCTTGTTCGCATCCGGGCGCACGATGAACGTGTACTTGTTCTCATCGAGAAGGCTGTAGCTCTTCTCCGAGATCACCGGTGCGATCAAGATGTCGCGGGGGTCTGCAATCTTGTTCATGCGTTCGTCTCCTGCTCTGCAGCTGCGTCAGTCGACGTGGCAACAGCCTTGGCGCCGCGGCCAGTCGGGCGAGGCGCGATGAACTGGTCGTATGCATCCTTCAAGAAGACCACGTCGTCGCTGCACAACACGTCGTACGTGTTGAGCTGACCGGCCTCGATGATGTGTACGTTATCGAGGTTGCGCAAGCTCTTCAGCGTGATGACATCCTTGTTCGGGATGACGACGAGGAAGTTCTTGCGGTCGCTGATCTGACGCAATGCCGACAAAGCGACCTTGGCCGACGGGGTCTCCCCCACCAACGACATGGTGATGTGGATACGACCATTGCGGGCGCGATCCGACAAAGCACCACGCAAAGCTGCGGCCTTCATCTTCTTCGGCGTGCGCTGGGCGTAGGAACGCGGCTGAGGACCGTGCATCACGCCACCACCGCGGTATTGCGGAGCACGGATGGAGCCCTGGCGAGCGCGGCCAGTGCCCTTCTGCTTGAACGGCTTCTTACCCGAACCAGAAACTTCACCGCGGCGCTTGGTCTTGTGTGTTCCCTGGCGGGCAGCTGCCAGCTGGGCGACGACGACCTGGTGGATCAACGGCACGTTTGCCTGGACGTCAAACACCTCGGAAGGCAATGTCACTGTGGTCTTGGTGCCAATGACGGTAAGGGTCAAACTGGCGGTGTCGGTCTCCATGCTCAGGCCTCCTTCGCCGCATTGCGGATGAGAACGGTGGCGCCGGTTGCACCCGGCACTGCGCCCTTGACCAGGATCCAGCCGCGGTCAGTGTCGACTGCGTGGACTGTCAGGTTTTGTGTGGTTTGGGTGTCCCCACCCATGCGGCCGGACATACGCATGCCCTTGAATACACGACCAGGGGTCGAGCAGCCGCCGATGGAACCGGGCGAGCGGTGCGCACGTGACACACCGTGCGTCGCGCGCAAACCGTGGAAACCGTGGCGCTTCATCGTTCCGGCGAAACCTTTACCGCGGGTGGTGCCAGTGACATCGATGAGCTCGCCAGCAGCGAAGACATCTGCTGTCAGCTCCTGACCCATCGTGTACTCGGCTGCGTTTGCGGTGCGGACCTCGACGGCGGTACGACGAGGGGTCACACCAGCCTTGGCATAGTGACCAGCTAGGGGCTTGGTCACCTTGCGCGGGTCGATCTCGCCGAAGGCAATCTGAATGGCCGAGTAACCGCTGGCCTCGGTGGTGTGCACGGCAGTGACGACGCACGGGCCAGCCTTGATAACAGTCACCGGCACGATGCGGTTGTTGTCATCCCATACCTGAGTCATACCCAGCTTCTCGCCGAGTAGACCCTTCACGGATTTGGTGGGGTTCATGATGCTGTCGTCCTCACAACTTGATTTCGATGTCAACGCCGGCCGGGAGCTCCAAGCGCATGAGGGAGTCGACCGTGCGCGGCGTGGGGTCCAAGATGTCGATCAGGCGCTTGTGTGTGCGCATCTCGAAGTGCTCGCGGCTGTCCTTGTACTTGTGCGGGGAACGGATGACGCAGTAAATGTTCTTCTCCGTCGGCAACGGCACCGGGCCAGCAACCTTCGCACCAGTGCGCAAGACAGTCTCCACGATCTTCTTCGCAGAACTGTCCACGATCTCGTGGTCGTATGCCTTCAACCGAATGCGGATCTTCTGTGCCGCCATTGTCCTCATGTCCTCGCTTGTCGTACCGGCGCGAGCCGGGGCTTACTGAATAGTGCGGGGGGTGCGGGTGGTGCTTGCTAGTGGGTGGCGGGTGCACACT
>RFTO01000109.1 GCA_009923375.1 Actinomycetota bacterium
ACAACCTGCCGCAATTCGTCATCGTGCAGATCGTCCTCACATTCGCCGAAGTGGCGATGCGCGTCAACCAGCAGACCTACATCGGCCGGCTGCGACAAGGCGCCGCGAGAGTCACGATGATGTCGTATCAACGCGCTGTGATGAATCTCGGGTTGGGCATCGGATCGGGTGTTGCAGGTATTGCGCTCACCATCAACCGGGCCGATGGTTTCAAAGTGCTGTTCGTTATCGACGCGCTGACCTGGTTCGGCAATGCCGCCATCCGCCGGACGCTGCCGGATCTCGACCCGATCGGCCAGCGTGCCAAGCAAGGTCGAGCACTCGCGCTGCGTGACAAGTTCTGGGTCAGCATCGCCTGCCTCAACGGCCTCACGGAGGTGCACAACGTCGTGCTGACTCTCGGGGTCCCTTTATGGATCGATCAATTCACCACAGCCCCGCGCTGGTTGGTCGCCGGCACATTCCTGATGAACACTGCGATGGTGGCGGCCCTGCAGGTGCGTTTCGGCAAAGGAACGCATGATCCGATCCGAGCGGCGCGGGTGCATATGCACAGCACATGGTGGATCGGCGCTGCCTGCCTCATTTATGCCTGCGCGACCTACACCCGCGCCCCGTGGATGGCGGTGGTTGTGATGCTCGCCGGCGCCGCTGTGCACACCATCGGCGAGTTAATGAAATCGGCTGGCTCCTGGGGCATTCAATACGGATTGGTGCCGCACGAATATCAGGGGCAGTATCAAGCTGTCTGGATGATGGGCCGGCAGATCAACGATTTCATCGGGCCCCCGTTGGTCACGCTGTTGTGTCTGGGGTGGAAACTGCCCGGCTGGGTGTGTTTGGCGGTGTTCATGGTGGCTCTCGGCTCGGCGATGCCATCGCTAGTACGGGCAGCATTGCAGCGGCTTAGCGCCAGCGCGAGCATCACTCCCGACACCGATGCCGCAGGCGTTTCGGGCTCGTAATCTCGCGGGCTTCCTGTAATCCGGCCGACGCAATTTGGGTCCGACACTCCTCCGCATCCCCGCTGCGTGTGTAAGCGCATTCTTACTGTACCTTTGCGCACGTTCAGGGTTGCTGCCGCTCATGTGCCTCAGAGACCGAATTACCGTCAAAACCCGATTGGGGCTCGAGAATGAAGAAGCTTAAGAAGATCGCGCTGCCGGCAGTTGTCGCTGTTGTGGCTGCGGTCCTGTCCGCGTGTCAGCCAGCGCAAAATGTCGTGGTCACGCACACCGGCACCGACTACACAGTCTCATGGGAAAACCCCGACTGCGCTAGCGAAGGCAGCTGTGATTACTTCATGGGGACTTTAGTATGGCTAGGGAACAGCTTGGGGCATCCGCTTGGCCCACCGACGTGCGCGGTCATTGCCGCCGGTGAACCCACGTGCAGTTTCAGCGTCGCCTCTCTGGAGCCAGGCGATTACACCATCAACGTATTGGCGAACTACGACATCAATTCGTACAAGGCGATGCACAATGGCGCAACGCCTCCTTGGGATCCGAGCGAGTTGCACGCCGAGCAAAGCGAATTACAGTGTTTTGCGCCCGATGACGCTGAGGCATATGCGCTCGATCCGAACAGCTACTACCGACTCGGTTCATGGCATCCGATTAAAGCCAACTGCAGTTTCGGCTCGTGGACACTCGCTGGCTCGTTGACCATCCAGGGAAATGGCTCAGTCGTTGACACCACCCCCGGCACCACCCCCGGGACGACCAGCGCTCCTGATGCACCGTCTGCTGTGACGGCCACTGGTGGCGACGCGCAGGCGACAGTTGCTTGGACTGCTCCGGTCAACAATGGCGGCGCTGACATTGACTCCTATCAGGTTGAGGCTGTTGGATTCCAGGCTGGTTGTCAGGCGCAGGCGCCTGACACCACCTGTACAGTCACTGGGTTGCCGCAAAACGGGAAGTGGTCCTTCACAGTGACGGCTCACAACTCGGTCGGAGACTCGGTTCCTAGCGACGCGAGCAACGACGTGTGGACTCACGACGGTTGCTTCCAAGCGTGGCCTGAGCAGTCAACGATTGCGCTGGGTGACAGCACCGTCATCCACGTGTGGAATGCGCTTGCGAACAAGGCTGTCATGGTGCGTGTTGGTGGGCGTAAGTTCACTGAGACTGCAGACGCGAACGGCGATGTGGTCATGACCTACACCGCTGATGGTTCCGCTGGTACGGCTAACTTGGTTGGCAAGCACGTGACAGTGATGCCGGTCGACCAGAGGGACAACCACAGGTGCAGAGCGGGTAATTTCCTTTACATCCCGAAGTTGACGATGCGGGCGAAGTTCCGTCAGGGCGGTCCCATCCAGGCACTTGTCCGCTCCATCGCACCTGGCTCACACGTCACTTTTGCAGTGACGGATCTGGCAGATAGCACCACCAACACGGTGTGCGAGTTTGACGCGGATGACTCTGGCAAGGTCACTTGTGCTGGAACAGCTGACATGGCGGGCAACTTCTCCATTGCGGTCTTCGTTGATGGCGTCCAAATGGCCGGATCAACATTTGCCGTGACGCCGAAGCCAGTTAAGTAGTGAGCAGAACTAAGTAAGTCCGCTGTGGCGGGCTCGGGTCTTGCACCCGGGTCCGCCACAGTTTTTTCCTCCGCTGCACGCCTGCTGCACAATGGCCCTATGGCAGACGGCATCGAACGCTCACTGGGTTTCTATGTGCATGTGCCGTTCTGCGCCTCCCGCTGCGGCTACTGCGATTTCAACACCTACACAGCAGCTGAGCTGGGCAACGATGTGAGCACGATCTCCCGCGACAGCTGGGTGGATTACGCGCTCAGTGAGGTAAGCATCGCCCGCAGGCGCATGGCCGATGATGCGCGCGCGGTGAGCAGCGTGTTTGTCGGCGGCGGTACACCCACGCAGGTGCCGGCCGCGCACTTGGTTCGGGTGCTGGAGCGCATCGGTGAAGAATTCGGTCTCGCCGCTGGGGCGGAAATCACAACCGAAGCGAATCCGGATTCCACTACCGCGGAATATCTCGAGGAGATTCGCGCCGGCGGTTTCACCCGCATCTCCCTGGGTCACCAAAGCAGTGCAGCGAGTGTGCTGAAGGTGTTGGAGCGAACACACACTCCCGGCCGGACTTGGGAGACGGTCGCCGCTGCGAAGGCCGCTGGATTCGAACACGTGAATGTCGATCTCATCTATTCAACCCCCGGTGAGACCGATGCGGATCTGCGCCAAACCTTGGATGAGGTTCTTGCCAGCGGAGTGAATCATGTCAGCGCCTATTCCCTTATCGTCGAGGATGGCACTCGACTTGCTGCGCAGGTGCGCCGCGGAGAGCTACCCATGCCGGATGACGATGTTGCTGCGGCGCGTTACGAGATGATCGATTCTGCGCTGACTGCAGCAGGGATGCCTTGGTATGAGTTGAGTAACTGGGCTAAGCCCGGCGGCCAATGCCAGCACAACATTGGCTACTGGCGCAACCACGATTGGTGGGGAGTCGGCCCTGGTGCCCACTCCCATGTGGGCGGCATTCGGTGGTGGAATCAGAAACACCCCGCCACCTGGGCCCGCGCCGTTGTGGCTGGCGATGCGGCGGGATTGATGGCGGGCTCGGAGGTGCCAGATGCTGCTGCGGTAGCACTCGAGACCGTCATGCTGGGCGTGCGAATGCGAGAAGGTCTACCCCTGCACTCATTGGATTCCACAGCGCAAGCGGCATTAACCGACCTTGTCGCCCGCGGTCTCATTGAGCCGCTGGCCCTGATCGATCCGTTGGTCGTTTTGACCCTGGCTGGTCGGTTGATGGCCGACGCGGTTGTGCGGGAATTGACGGCGTGAGGGAATTCGATGTTGGTCGTATCATTAGCACTCACCGCGCCCGTGTGCTAACCAGCTGAGTGTTCAAGCCCAACGCTGATGGCCTAGGGCGCAGCGCAAATGTCACATTGAGTTGCGCAGTAACCGGCGAGACCTAAGGGAGGACCGCATGCTTGACGACCGCAAACTCGCGGTCCTGCGCGCGATCGTTGAGGACTTCGTGGCAACCAACGAGCCCGTGGGCTCGAAGGTAATCGCCCAGCGCCACGGACTCGGCGTTTCCTCGGCCACCATTCGCAACGATATGGCTGCGCTGGAAGATGAGGGTTACATCACCCAACCTCACACCAGCGCCGGTCGAGTGCCCACTGACCTTGGTTACAGAGTCTTCGTCGACCGACTTTCCACGGTTAAGCCGTTGAGCGCGCCAGAGAAGCGCGCCATCTCGACCTTCCTCGAAGGTGCGGTGGATCTCGACGATGTGATGCAGCGCTCAGTCAAGCTGCTCGCCAATCTCACCCATCAGGTGGCGATGGTGCAATACCCATCGCTGGCGAAATCGTCGGTACGCAGTGTGGAGTTAGTGTGTGTGCCGACCTCCCGCATCATCTTGATCCTGATAACCGACACCGGCCGAGTGGAGCAGCGTGTCGTTGAGATGGCCGCCGAGCTAGACGACGAGTTCATCGCACACGTGCGTGCTCGCATTAATGCGACCGTTGCGGGCAAGCAGTTGTCGCAGGTGGCAGGGCTTACATCCGCGGTCATCGCACAGTTCCCTTCGGAGCGCCAAGCGGCAGTGAGCACCATCATCGCGATGCTGCTGGACACAGTCGCTGAGCAACGCGAGGAGCGCGTGGTCCTCGGCGGGGCCGCCAATCTGGCCCGTCCCGGTGC
>RFTO01000110.1 GCA_009923375.1 Actinomycetota bacterium
ACCTTTATGGGCATCCGGCTGCGATGCGCGAATTCTCTGCATTGGCTGACAAGCATGGATTGCTGTTGTTCGAGGATGCTGCGCAGGCTCACGCTGCGAGTCTGGATGGCATTCCCGTCGGAGCCTGGGGTGTAGCAGGGTCCTTCTCTTTCTACCCGACGAAGAACATGACTTCCGGCGAGGGCGGAATGGTGTCGACCGGAGACGCAAAGGTAGCCCGCACTGTGCGCCTGCTTCGCAATCAGGGGATGGAGAAGCGCTACGAGAACGAGATTGTTGGCTTCAACACGCGGATGACAGACATCCATGCGTCGATAGGGCGCGTCCAGCTGACGAAATTGGCTGACTGGACGGCGAAGCGCCAAGAAAATGCGGAGTTCCTGAATGCGAACCTCACTGGGGTAGTGACCCCAGAGGTGGCCGTTGGTGCGGTGCATGTCTGGCATCAGTACACGATTCGCGTCCAAGGGCATGATAGGGACAGATTTGCTTCCGCTTTGGCTGACTTGGGCATCGGGTCGGGGGTTTACTACCCCATCCCGAATCACAGGCTGCCTTCCTATCGTTTGACGATGGACTTGCCCGTCACAGAGCAAGTGGCCAAGGAGTGCTTGTCATTGCCGGTGTATCCGAGTCTGAGCCAGAGTGACTTGGAGCGAATTGTGAGTGCGGTCAACACGGTCGCGGCCGCGGGCGCCTAACCGTGACTGTGCTGCGGGCGGGGCTCATTGGACTGGGCGTGATGGGGCGGAACCATGCCAGGGTGCTCGCTTCACTCGAGGGGGTTGAGCTTGTCGCGGTCGCTGATCCCGCGGGTGATCCGCTGGCAGTAGCTGGGGCTCGGCCAATTGAGCCTGACGTGGAGGCGTTACTCAAGTACCGCCTTGACTACTGCGTTGTCGCTGCACCCACGGGTACGCACGAGGCTGTAGCCCTGCAGCTTGCCTCTGCAGGTGTTCACGCGATGGTTGAGAAGCCATTGGCGCAGGACTCCTCGTCAGCTTCACGGATCGTAGATGCATTTGAAGCTGCTGGCCTTGTCGGCGCTGTTGGACACATTGAGCGCTACAACCCAGCGCTCCAGCAGGCCCGTTTGCGACTCGCCAACGGCGACCTAGGGCAGGTTTACCAGGTCGTTACAAGGCGCCAAGGGCCATTCCCCGCACGAATCGCTGATGTGGGCGTTGTCAAAGACTTGGCGACGCATGACATTGATCTGACCGCTTGGGTCACCCAGCAGGAGTATGAGTCAGTATCGGCGTTCGTGGCGCACCGGACGGGTCGCGAGCATGAGGACCTGGTTGCAGTTGCGGGCCGACTCGGCAACGGAACCGTCACGAGCCATCTCGTCAATTGGCTTTCTCCACTCAAGGAGCGCACCACGGTCATCACTGGCGAGAACGGCGCGTTTGTGGTTGACACTTTGACGGCAGATTTGACCTATTATGAAAACGGTCGAGTGCACACTGAGTGGAACGACATAGCGCAGTTTCGTGGCGTCACGGAAGGTAATGTGACCCGATTCGCATTTGCGAAACCTGAGCCGTTGCGGACCCAGCACGAGCAGTTCCGTGAAGCTGTACTGGGACGGCCCTGTGACATAGTGACGCTTCGGCAGGGTATGCGGACGGTCCGGGTTGCCGACGCGATCCTGGCATCGGCGAATTCCGGGCGAACGCAGTACATTGACTGAGAATTGAGGAAGCCCTCCATGAAAATCACAGTTGTCGCGCTTGGCAAGATTGGATTGCCGTTGGCGGTGCAGTTCGCCAGTAAGGGGCACCATGTAATCGGTGCGGATGTCAACCAGCGCACCGTTGATCTCGTAAATGCTGGAGTTGAGCCGTTCCCCGGAGAGCATCAACTAGCTGAGAAACTTGAGTGGGCGGTGAACAGTGGCCATCTCGTCGCCACCACTGACACCTCCGCTGCCGTGCGGCAGAGCAGCGCGGTGGTCATCGTGGTACCTCTTTTCGTTGATGCTGAGGGCGTACCAGACTTCGGCTGGATGGACGCTGCAACCAAGTCGGTCGCCGCTGGGCTTCAGCCGGGCACGCTCGTCTCGTATGAGACGACATTGCCTGTGGGAACCACGAGGAACCGCTTCCTCCCTATGTTGTGTGAAGGCTCCGCGTTGACCGCCTCGGACTTCCACCTGGTGTTCTCCCCCGAGCGTGTTTTCACTGGCCGGGTGTTCGCAGACCTTCGCAGGTACCCGAAACTCATCGGCGGTGTCGACACGGCGTCGGCTGTCACGGGTGTGACCTTCTACGAGCAGGTGCTCGATTTCGACACCCGCGAGGACCTGCCCCGACCAAACGGCGTCTGGGACCTGGGTTCAGCTGAAGCCTCTGAGATGGCAAAACTGGCCGAAACTACATATCGGGATGTCAATATCGGCCTCGCCAATCAGTTCGCGTGCTTCGCGGAATCCAACGGAATCGATGTCTACTCGGTTATTGATGCGTGCAATTCCCAGCCTTACAGCCACATTCATCGTCCCGGGATAGCGGTTGGCGGCCACTGCATCCCTATCTACCCCCGAATGTATCTATGGAACGACCCACAGGCGACAGTGGTGCGCGCGGCGCGCGAGGCGAATACAGCTATGCCCGAGCACACCGTACGACTTCTCGAGTCCATGCATGGCAGCCTGGCGGGCGCGGGCGTGGTAGTGCTCGGCGCCGCATACCGAGGGGGAGTCAAAGAGACCGCCTTCTCGGGCGTCTTCGCTGCTGTGGACTCACTGCGAGAACGTCAAGCGCGAGTGTTTGTTCACGACCCGATGTACTCGGATAGCGAGTTGCGCGAGCTCGGGTTCGAGCCCTATCAGTTGGGCACGAGTATTGAGGCGGCCATTCTCCACACTGACCATGTTGAGTACGCCGAACTCGATGAGCAAGATCTCCCAGGCGCGCGCACCATCGTCGATGGTCGTCGGATTCTGAACAGTCGTAGGTTCCCGAACACGTCGGTCGTCACGCTTGGTGTCGCCTTCACAGGTTCTACGGCGTCTGCCTAGGCCCAGCCGGTGCTCCGGTCCTCACCGCCATGTTAGGTGTGAATGAGTCGGGCGTGCGTCAGCGTCCAGCCCCACATCGCGATGGCCCCGGCGGCTGACGCGTTCATTGACCTCGTAGAACCCGATTGGGGGATTTCGACGAGCGAAGAGCAAGCTGCAACCGCCTCCGCCGTCAGACCTGTGCCCTCGTTGCCTAGGAACAGGGCGCAGTCCCGGGGAAATGGGAATTCCCCAAGCAGCTGGCTCCGCTCGTGTTGTTCTACGCCGATGATGGCCAGCTCACAGTGAGCAGCCCAGGCGGCGAATTCGTTGGCATCCTCATGGTGATGGATATTCATGTACCGGTCTGTGACCATGGCACCGCGCCGATTCCATCGGCGTCTGCCGACGATGTGCACCGCGGAGACATTGAAGGCGTTGGCCGTGCGCACAATCGAGCCGATATTCAGATCGTGTTGCCAATTTTCGATTGCCACATGCAGCGGAACCCTGGTGGCATCTAAATCAGCTCGGATAGCAGCCACTGACCAGTAACGGTACTTATCCACCACATTGCGCCGATCGCCTTCTGCCAGCAATGCTTCGTCGTAGTGATCCCCCTGCGGCCATGGCAGGGGATGTGGTCCAACCCCGATTGGTTGGTAGAACTCGCCATTGCCCCGATCGGGGTCGCCGTCCTCCCAGCGCTGCGCGGGAGTGCCGCCATCAGACGGCCTGGTCATAGCAGTCGTGAAGCGGGGGTTGAAACTTCACTGCCCTGAGGGTCCTTCAACTCAACAGTGCCCGTTTTCTCATCCCGCGGATGGAAGGCGTCAGCGACCGCCTGGGCAATCGCCTGTGCCGCTGCATCGCGGAATGTCTCCGAGGCGAGTTTCTCAGCATCACCCAAATGGCTTAGGTAGCCGATGTAAAGTCGCACGGCAGGCATCGTGGTTAGTCTCAATAAGTCCCACTGCTTCGCGTGCACTCGTAGATCCGCTAAGCCCGTCACGGCGCAGATGGCACTGACGAGTGCTCCGGCCAACATTTGCCCGGTTTCACTGTGCCCACCGGCTCGCCCGCCGCCGAAGTAGAAAGCGGCCACACCATTGGCAAGTGGCGTCTCACATGAGTCCACATGAAGGGAGATAACCGCATCCGCCCGCTGATCATTGGCAAATAAGGCGCGGCTTTCGTCATCCATCCCGCGTCCCTCAAACACGTGCGGGGAGCGAGTCAACAACACGACTGCGCCTTGCTGTGCCAGCAAAGCCTCAACCCGCAAGGCGATATCTGCGACGACATCACGCTCAACCAACCCGTGACCGATGCTGCCGGCATCGTCGGCTCCATGACCGGGATCGAGCACGATTACCTTGCCGAATAAGCCCGTTCGTTGGTCATCGAAGGAATACGAATCACGTAAGCGTTCCGCGCGACCGCCGGTGATGGCGCGGGCAAGTCCGCGAAGTGCCTCAACAGCCTGCGGCCCACAAGTGCCATCGGCGGTCAAACCCATATTGACCTGGAACTCACGCAGTCCATTTTCCGTGCGCTGGCCGAAGATGCCATCCACTCGACCGCAGTTGAAGCCCAAATCAGAGAGGCGTCGTTGCAGAGTTGTGACGTCACGGCCGCGCATCAACGAT
>RFTO01000012.1 GCA_009923375.1 Actinomycetota bacterium
AATTCGGCTGGCTCCAACTGCGTCCACCCGGGTTGATGGAAGATGGAATCCAGCTCGATCGCTGGCACGCCGATGCGCCCTGAGAGCGCAGCGGCCATCGTGCTCTTACCCGAGCCGCTGTTGCCGACCACGCAGATGCGTAAGGCTCGGCGCTGCTCATGTGGCATAGATCGCAGAGTAATGGCCCACCTGCCCTCGGTGCTTGCACCAATAGAGTCGTGCTGTGCCCCGGCTGACTGTCGCGCAGATGAATGCGCATTGTGGTGAGTTGGTGCGCCTGAACAAGAGATTCGCGCCAATCATTAAAGCGTCGCCGCTATGCCCTATCGGCCGCACGAAGCGGACTCAAACGCACTTCGAGTGCATGGTGGATTCCATCGTCTCCCAGCAAGTCGCTACCAAAGCCGCTCAAACTGTTTACAACCGCATCCAAACCGCAGCCGGCGGCGAACTCTTACCCGAAACACTCGCACAGCTTGGCGAGCGACGACTTTATGAATGTGGCTTGAACTCGGCGAAGGTGAAAGCGCTGCAGGGTCTAGCGGATGCTGCACTCTCGGGTGAGGTGGACTTCAATCGCATCGCACGCCTGCCGGATGACGCAGTGATCGAGCAGTTGACGAAGTTATATGGCATCGGTCGCTGGACAGCGGAGATGTTCCTTATCTTTCAACTCGGGCGCATCGATGTGTGGCCCACCGGCGACCTCGCTGTCCGCCGCGGCTGGGATATGTTGCACAAGAACACCGAACCGATTTCGGTCAAAGCGCTGGAAGCACACGGCGAATCACTGCGACCCATCCGCAGTATCGCCGCTTGGTATTGCTGGCGGGCGTCGTGAACGCACTACATTTGACGCCCTTGAAAAGAAGGATCTGACGCCCATGCATGGTTCCGCACTCTTTATCGCAGTATTCCTCGCATGCGCTGTCGAAGCGGTCGAAGCAGTCACCATCGTCATCGCAGCGGGAGTCGGCGGCAGTTGGAAATCGGCGATGCGCGGTGTCTATGCAGCGATTGCCACCCTCGCTGCAATCATCTTCGCCTTCGGGCCACTCATCACCCGAATCCCCATCAGCACTCTGCAGATCATCATCGGCACGCTGCTGCTGGTCTTTGGTTTGCAGTGGGTGCGCAAAGCGGTGTTGCGATCGAGCGGATGGAAAGCACTACATGATGAAGCCGAGATCTTCCAAGAAGAACTTAAACATGTGAAAGCCGCGGCCAAGGAAACACGCTTTGGCGTCAGCGATTGGTATGCGTTCACTCTTGCTTACAAAGGTGTGTTTCTCGAGGGCTTGGAAGTCGCCTTTATCGTCCTTACTTTCGGCGCTCTGCAACACCAGGTGCCGCTCGCGTCCATCGCAGCGGTGACGGCGGCGGTTGCTGCCGCGACTGCGGGCGTGTTAGTGCGGGGTCCGCTGACGCGCGTGCCGGAGAACACGATGAAGTATGTCGTCGGCGTGATGCTGGTGTCCTTCGGAATCTTCTGGTCGGCCGAAGGTGCCGGAGCTCACTGGCCGCACGCGGATCTAGCGCTCATCGCCATCATCACCTTCACGGTTGCAGTCTCCCGTGTGTTGATCTTCGTGCTCAAGCGAGCGCATGCACGAAAGTCGCCGTTGGTGCCGGCACCTGCTGCACCTGCGCCTCCATCGGCTGCTTCATCTGCACTCGCACTCGCACCCGTGCCCGTGCCCGTGCCCGCACCAGCACCCGTGCCCGTGCCCGTGCCCGCACCAGCACCCGACGCAATCACGGAGGTCTCTCACTCTTTGCGAGCATCGAGCACAAGCGAAACTCCCGCGACCTCGGTCATCACACATCAGCCTTCGGCATTGATGACACGAGTGCGCGCATTCGCAGAGTTCTGGGTTGATTTCATCATCGGCGATGATTGGCGAGGAACCGTCATCATCGCAGTTGGAGTCGCTACCACTCGCACGTTCTCCCCAAGTCGTGGTTACACCTGGATGCTGATGCCTGTGGTTGTTTGCGTGGCACTTGCGGCGAACTTATTACCCCGGCGCGTTTTCGCATCACGGTAATCAATTAATAAACATCAGCTCACCGCACATTCATTCCACCCGCCGGTGGCGCCAACGAGTAGGTGGTGATTCGGCGGGAGTGCCAGCACTCCCTCTCCCCGCGTGTAACCGCGAAAGTCGTTTCCTGGCTTGGCTTTTGTGCGGCGCGGTGCCACAGTGCTGATTGCAACGAGAGAACCTCAACAGCTCTTGATTGGAGCATCATGCAACGCAAGAAGTTTGACACTATCGTCACCGCACTGGGCCTTTTCCTGGCAGTCGCGTTCGCCGCTATCGGAGGATTGCTCACCTGGGGAGGCACATTCGCGAACAACACCGTGCACGATCAACTCGCAGCTCAAAAGATCACCATTCCGCCGATGGCATCGGGCGCTTTGGATGATCCGAAGATCAAGCCGTATCTTGAGAAATACGCCGGTCAGCAAATGACCACCGGCGCTCAGGCTGAGGCTTATGCAGACCACTTCATCGGGGTGCACGTCACTTACATCGCCGGGGGCAAGACCTACTCCGAGGTGTCTGGCGACCAAATGGCCATGGCCGCGCAGCTGAAGGTGGATCCGACAAACAAAGCCCTGCTGGCGCAAAACGCAGTGCTCACCGGGCAGAAGCAGACGTTGTTCATGGGCGAGACTCTGCGAGGCATGCTGCTTAATGCCTACGCCTTCTCCATCTTCGGGCAGATCGCGATCTACTCAAGCTACGCGGCTTACGCGGCAGCAGTGATCCTCTTTGGACTGGCGCTACTGGGGTGGCGTCACGCAGCCAAGGTTGATCCGCGCGTCCGTATGTGAGGGTAAGCCGCGCTAGGAAGCGCGGGGTTTTTGTGGCTGTCTCCCCCGAGCCTGGTCACAGAAACCCCGCGCCTTTCAATTCCCACGCTTGCTCATCAGATGCCGGTCTGGATATGTACCTTCCAACTTACCGGCACGTTCGCCGCCGATTGCGCCGCTTCACCACTCGTGTGACGTAAACGGGTCCGCCACACAACTCAACGACCAGTTCCTTCAAGCCGATGAGGCTGGGATTATTACAGCGCTCGCACTCCCTTGCCGAGCACCACGATGCCAGCGTCGGTCACGGTGTAGCGAGAGCGATCAGCATCGAGATCCACACCGAGTAGCGCACCTTCGGGCACCGAAGCGTTCTTGTCCAAGATTGCATTACTCACCACCGCACCGCGACCGATGTGCACCCCTGGCATCACCACCGAGTTGGTCACCATCGCACCATCATCAATGCGTACCCCGTGCGCGATTACGGAACCCTCAACCCGCGCTCCGGAGATCACAGTGCCCGCGCCGACCACCGATTCGCCGGCGCTGCCTCCGTTCACAAACTTTGCGGGAGCCAAAGGCGGCAAACTCGTGAGGATTGGCCATTTCTGGTTATAGAGGTTGAAGACAGGGTGTACGGACACAAGATCCATATGCGCTTCGTAATAGGACTCGATGGTCCCAACATCGCGCCAATAACCTCGGTCTCTGGGGGTAGCGCCGGGCACCTCGTTGGTGCCGAAGTCATAGACCGCTGCTTGGCCGGCCTTTGTCAGGTTCGGGATGATGTTGGTGCCCATATCGTGAATCGAATTCTCGTCATGAGCGTCTTCTAACAGCGCGTTAATCAACACCTCGGTGGTGAAGATGTAATTACCCATCGAGGCGAAAGCTTCATCAGGCGAACCAGGAATCGCAGGTGGGTTATCCGGCTTCTCCAGGAAGCGGCTGATCTGCACACCATCAGCTCCCGTTTCCATCACACCGAAGGCACTCGCCTCAGCGCGCGGGACGCGGATGCCGGCGACTGTGACTCCGGCGCCAGAAACGATATGCGCCTCCAACATCTGCTCCGGATCCATGCGATACACGTGGTCGGCCCCGAACACCAAGATGTATTCTGGCGCCGCGTCATAGACCAAGTTCAAACTCTGCAGAATCGCATCGGCACTGCCTGTGTACCAACGCGGGCCGAGGCGTTGTTGCGCTGGAACTGAGGCGACGAAATCGCCGAGTAGTGAGCTCACCTGCCACGAGGTGGCAAGGTGGCGGTCAAGTGAGTGCGATTTATATTGAGTCAGCACGCAGATGCGGTGGAAGCCCGCGTTCACAATGTTGGACAACACGAAGTCGACGAGGCGGTAGGAACCGCCGAAAGGAACCGCCGGGCGCGGTCGGTGGTCAGCGGCATCAAGCGCTTACCTTCTCCGCCAGCGAGCACCATCGCTAATACGGATCTTCTGTGTGCCATGGGCCAAGGTTAGTGACACCTCTAGGCTTATCACGTGCGAATTTCGATGATCACCCGTGAATGGTCACCGGAGATTTACGGCGGGGCCGGGGTGCATGTCGAGCAATTGGTCGCGCACATGCGGCCGTTGGCCGATGTGGATGTTCACTGCTTCGGCGGGCAGCGCGACGATGCAACTGCTTACGCCGTCCCAGCCGAGTTGGCTGACGCGAACTTTGCGGTGGCAACCATGGGTGTGAATCTGGACATGCTCGCGGGTTTTGCTCACGCCGATCTCCTGCACTCGCACACGTGGTACGCCAATTTCGCCGGTCACGCCGGCTCGATGCTTCATGGGGTGCCGCACGTGGTGACTGCGCACTCGCTTGAGCCGCGCCGGCCGTGGAAGGCCGAACAGCTCGGTGGCGGTTACGCGTTGTCCTCCTGGATCGAGCGGACGGCTTACGAATCGTGCGATGCCGTGATCGCAGTTAGTGAGGGGATGCGCCGCGACATCTTGGATTGCTACCCATTCGTGGACCCTGGCAAGGTGCATGTGATTCACAATGGCATCGACTCTGCGCGCACCTATAAGGTTTCTGAAACTGATGCGCTGACGGCCCACGGGATTGATCCGACTGTGCCGTATGTGTTGTTTGTTGGGCGGATCACCCGGCAAAAGGGCATCGCCCACCTCTTACAAGCGGTCAAGCAACTGCCTCCCGAAGTCGGCGTTGTGCTGTGTGCGTCGGCGCCAGACACCCCCGAGTTGGCAGCCCTGATGCACAGCGAAGTGGCGGCGCTTCAGGCCGCGCGGATGAATGTCCACTGGATTGCCGAACATCTGCCGCGCGCACAGCTGCTGCAGATCGTGTCGCACGCCGCTGTGTTCGTGTGCCCGTCTGTGTATGAGCCGCTCGGCATCGTG
Source organism: Actinomycetota bacterium (assembly GCA_009923375.1). Classification (GTDB taxonomy): domain Bacteria; phylum Actinomycetota; class Actinomycetes; order S36-B12; family UBA5976; genus RFTO01. Next base: position 5,203 of record RFTO01000012.1, read on the forward strand.
AACCTCGAGGCGATGGCGTGTGAGGTGCCGGTGGTGGCGAGCAATGTGGGCGGAATCCCCGAGGTGGTGGTCGATGGCGTGACTGGCACGCTGGTGAATTACGACGAGAACGACGGTCCTGGATTCGAGGCTTCCCTTGCGGGGGCGATCGCTGCGCTGGTAACGAATCCGGCGCGGGCTCAGGCGATGGGTTTGGCTGGGCGTGAGCGCGCTGTCGCTGCGTTCGGCTGGGACCGCATCGCCGCTCAGACTCTGCGCGTTTACGAGTCCGTTCTGCGCTGAGCGCCATTGAAACCATCATCAACCGAACTCGCGCTGGCGCGCGGGAAGGTGTATCGCGCCAAAGAGGAGCAACGTTAAGCCCAGATGTGGCTGATGGGTGAAACGTGAAATCCCGCGGGCGTCCGATAGGCCTCCGTGCCCGTGTTCAGCACTACCCCAGCGAGGAATCGGTCGCCTACCTTGTCTCGAAAGACCTGCATCGGCTTGAAGTCTTTATCGCTTACGAGCGGCCCCGCCTTCACTTCAAAGGCGACGATTCCGCCGTCGCTGCGTTCAGCGATTAGATCAATCTCGAAGCCTTCGTGGGTGCGCCAATGGAAGAATCGAATTGGCTCGCTGATCCAGGAACCTTGTTTGATCAATTCGCCAACCACGAAGGACTCCAAAAGGTGCCCAAAGGCAGTCGCGGCATCGGGGGCTTTCGAGTTCAAGCGCGCCGCCGACAGCTTGAGTATCCGCGAGGCAACTGCAGAGTCCAGGACATGAACTTTGGAGTTTCTGGTCGCGCGATGCGTCACGACTGAATTCCAGGCAGGCAGCCTTCGCAACAGAAACACACTTTCCAGTAACGCAAGATGTCTCTCTGCAGTGACTCTAGAGATTCCTGCGCTCCGGGCCGCGCGATCCACATTGAGTAACTCAGCTGTTTGACTGCCCATCACTGTCAGCAGGTTGCTGAGCCCAATGGGCTTGCGCACGGTTGCGACTTGCGTGATATCCCGCGTCAGCGCCATATCGATATAGCTGTCGATCCAGTGAATCCGCGCTCGCTCACTCGTTGCTGCAACGGCAAGCGGGAAACCGCCAGTGACGATTCTCTGCACATAGTCGGCGCGGTCGACTCCTTTGCTTTCATCGCGCGGGACCTCGCCCGAAGTCAGCAACTGCTCCAACCATCGTTCCTCCACACCGGCCAGCTCTCCCTGTGAGAATGGCAGCAATTGAACGCGCTGGACTCGACCTGTCAGCGCTTGCACCCCAGTGGGAAGCCCTGCAAAGCTGACGGAGCCTGCGAGCACGAACATCCCGGGCCGCGCGCCCTGATTGAGTTTGGCCTTGATGAACTGCAGGACTTGCGGAGCAAGCTGGTACTCATCGATGCAGACGAGGCGGGCGTCGCTGACATACCTCTCCGTGTCACGCGACACCGCATCCAAGACCGCCGGCTGATCGAGATCGACGACTTCCGCGCCGTGCTCTTCAGCGATTGCGCGCACCACAGTGCTCTTGCCCACGGAGCGAGGTCCTTCGAGGAGCAAAACGGGAGCCTCTGCCAGTCGCTCTCGAGCGGTTTGCGTCATGCGTCGGGGGCGGACTGTGGACATCGCTCCAGTCACGTTCACTCCCTCAAACTATACAATCCGCAAAAATCAAACTATACAATCTGCAGAGTTGGCTGGTAAGCGCTCGCTCACTCAGCCAGGGCCGCTGGTTACGCTAGGGGCATGGGGCTGCGACGAAGGGACTCCGCGCCTGCTGGCAAGGGTGCCAGAAACCCCAGCACAGCGCCTGAGGCTGTGGATAACCGCGACTTGGCTTCTGCCGGAATCCCCGCTGGAACCGCGTCTGCGGCCGCAGCCGCGCTCAGTCGATCAGCCACCTTCGGCCGTATCCCGGTGCTCGATGTGGAGCCGGTGGTCGCCGGCGGATTACGCAATGCCAAAGCCGCAGTGGGTGAGTATCTGCCGATTCGGGCAACGGTGTTCCGCGAGGGCCACGATGCGGTCGCTGCTGAGGTGGTGGTGCTCGATCCGCAAGGACGCGAAATTCAGCGCATTCGGATGCAGCCCACCGATGAGGTGGATCGCCTCGAGGCATGGGTGTGTCTCTTTGATGCCGGGCACTACTCCTTCCGAATCGACGCCTTCAGCGATGTTGTCACCACAGTGATGCATCGCGCCGACGTGAAGATCGCTGCAGGTGTGGATGTGGAGCTCGAGTTCACTGAAGCCTCACTGATGCTGACTCAAGCAGCGGGAGGGGCGTCCGATGGTGATGCTCGGATCCTGCGTCGAGCCTCTGCGGATATTCGCGACACGAACACTCCCGTGAGTGAGCGGTTACATGAGCTGCGAAACCCGCTGATCCTCGCCGCGCTGCGCGCCAACCCCATTCGCGAGTTCATCACCGCGGTCGGCCCGTTCCCGCTTCTCGTTGAAAGGCAACGAGCCCTGTTCGGCAGTTGGTACGAGTTCTTCCCCCGCTCTGAAGGTGCTGTGCAAAACGCCGACGGCTCATGGCAAAGCGGCACATTCATCACTGCGGCGCAGCGGCTGCCTGCGGTCGCGGCGATGGGTTTCGATGTGGTGTACCTCCCGCCCATTCACCCAATCGGAATGACCAACCGCAAGGGGCGCAACAACTCCCTTGAGCCCAGCCCCCACGATCCTGGCTCACCGTGGGCTATTGGCGCTGCAGCCGGCGGGCACGATGCGATTCACCCCGATTTGGGCACGCTCGAAGATTTTCGCTCATTCGTGAAGCGAGCAACCGAACTCGGCCTCGAGATCGCGCTCGATCTTGCACTGCAAGCCAGCCCCGATCACCCGTGGGCTGCGCAGCATCCGGAGTGGTTCAACGTCCGCGCCGACGGCACCATCGCTTATGCGGAGAACCCGCCGAAGAAGTATCAAGACATTTACCCGATCAACTTCGACAAGGATCCCGAGGGGATTTACGTCGAAGTGCTGCGCGTGGTGCGCCATTGGATCGCTCAAGGTGTGCACATCTTTCGCGTGGACAACCCCCACACCAAGCCTTTGGCTTTCTGGGAGCGACTGATCGCTGAGGTGAACACTGAATCACCAGATGTCGCCTTCCTGGCCGAGGCGTTCACGAAGCCGCCGATGATGCGCGCACTCGGAGAAGCTGGTTTCCAACAGAGCTACACCTACTTCACCTGGCGCAACGACAAAGCCGGACTGACCGATTACATGCGCGAGCTCAGCGGACCGGCCGCGGCTTATATGCGACCTAACTTCTTCGTCAACACCCCGGACATCCTGCCTGAATACCTGCAGCACGGCGGTCCTGCAGCGTTCGCCATCCGCGCCGCGCTTGCCGCCCTGCTCTCACCCACGTGGGGGATGTACGCAGGGTTTGAGCTATTCGAGAACGCAGCCGTGCGACCGGGCTCTGAGGAATATCTCAACTCCGAGAAGTACGAATACCGGCCACGCAATTGGGATGCAGCGGAGCCGGATGGGACCACGCTGGCTCCTTACATCACAGCTCTGAACAGAATTCGGCGAGAACACCCAGCGATGCAGCAACTGCGCACATTGCAGTTCCATGTCATCGACTCACCTGATGCAGTGTGCCTCTCCAAGCGCGGCGGAAACGATGTGGTGCTCGCTGTCGTGGCAACCACGCCTGACACTGTGATCGACACCTGGGTGCACCTAGACATGCCTGCGCTGGGATGCGACTGGGGATCGCATCTTGAAGCGACCAATCTGCTGACGGGTGAATTGCTGTTGCTCGAGGAACACACACACATCCGTCTGGACTCGAGTCAAGATGCGGCTTTGATTCTCGGGCTAACTGCACGCGCCAATAGTGTGTAGCACACTCGGCATGAGGCAGAGTCTGCTTAAGCATTGAACCTGCGAGCTTCGAAGCGTTCTGTTTGATGTCTTGGGTTGACGTGTGGGAGTATTCTGCACGCATGCTCCCCACCCTCTCTCGCCTTCTCGTTTGCTCCGCAGTCTTCGCCGCGGCCATTACCTCCGCACCTGCCTCACATGCGGCCGCAGCACCTACCCCTTGTGCAGCGATGGGAACGGCGATCAAGGTCGGTGCCATAAAGGTGCCCGCCTGCAGTGCATTTCACAAGGGCAGCATCGCCATCAAGTTCCCGGTGGACACCGCCACCACGGCCTACGGCATGGTCTATGAGCGGTCGACCGGCATGTTCGGCATGCCTGCGGCGGATAGAAACAGCAGTGCAGTTTTCGTTGATCGCAATTCCAAGGAAACCACAGCGACTGGTGCATTAGTTCCAAAGAGTCTGCAGGGCGCGCGCAGTCTTGTGCAGTACATATTCAAGGCAACAAAGCAGCGCGGCCGTATAAAGACGTTAGCGCCAGTGTTGTTCGTGCCGCTCGGGACAATGGTGAAGCCCTTTGCAGGATTGGAGTTCCGCGGCACCGTCGCGAGCATGGGAGCTCCAGACAACATAGATCCAAATGCGTGGGTGCGTTGGGACATGAATAGTCACATTGCGAATGGCAAATTGGGTGGTGACTTCACAAACCTCAACAAATCTGTCAAAACAGGAATGATGTTCGAACCACCATCGCCCTGCGCGTACTCACTCCTCGCACCGCTCAATGGCGACTGGTTTTCCAAAGTGCTGGGCACTTCCCCAAGAATCCACCTAGAGTGGAATCCAGCAATGCACGCAGCAGGCGATTCTGAGTTGGTGATGTTCATGGGCAGTGGGGTGTCATATATGACAGCTGGTCCGCATGTGCACGACTTACTCAAGTCAAACCTGGACCCACAGGGCTACAGAGAGTTCACCATTCACGGCAATCCGATGGGCGCTCCATACAAATTCCAAGGAATGTTTGGCCCGAACCAGCCTGGGCCGCTATGTAACGTTGACTGACTTTTTACGAAAGGCGCCTGCGTCGGGGATGTCCAGTGCTCCAGACAGAAGCTGAGCTAATGCCTTGTAAGACGCCGCTTGCTTGTGGAAGAGATGTGGTGGATATCTGCGTTCGAGGCGACTTAACCCTGGGGGTGTGCATAGTTTGTGCATAGTTTTGGTGACGAAGATTGCATACACATGCAGTTCAGGTAGGCGCTTGATGCTGTCCCCAGACCCTGCCATAATGTTCCTGCAGGACAACGGAGTTTGGCGAAAACTCAATGAATGCAAGGAATTTGCGGCGCTAGTCGCGGGAGCGACGAGCACCCCACTTGCGTGGGTCGCCGGGGGCTCGAACCCCGAACCTACGGATTAAAAGTCCGCAGCTCTACCATTGAGCTAGCGACCCCGCGGCGCACTTTACGCGACACGCGTCGACGCCTCGGGAGCGGCAAGCACGCAACAACTTTCGCGGCATCCGTCCGACCGTCGGACTTGCTAAACGGGTCTAACGAGCATGACGCTGGTGCGCAATGGCGCGCTGATCCCAGCTGAATTACATGCCCGCAGTTCGATAATGAGTCGTGTGGCGGGTGGCGCGAAGGCAATGTAAAACGACATCGCGTCACTGCGCCCACTCGCGCTCCACGTTGCACCGCCATCAGCGGAGACGCGCCACTGCACCCACGCAACGGGGCTGCTGCCACTAGAAGCCTCCATCACCACCTTCACTCGGGCGCCGCCTGCGGCGGTAGCACCACTGAAGCTGGCAACCGCGCGGATCGGCGCCAACGGCGCGGTCAGCGCCGCTGACGGTGACACAGCTCGAGAGGCTGCTGCAGCGGAAAATCCCAAGACATTGTGGGCGAACACCGACACCGTGTAAGTAGTGCCGTTGGTAAGCCCCCGAATCGTGCACCATGTGTGTGTAGTGCTGGAGCAACTTCCCCCACCGGAGTTCACAACGACCACGTAACCAGTGACTCGCAGTCCTCCCGAATCCCGAGGCGGTGACCAGCGCACAAACAGCATCCCATCGCCTGATGTCACCCGAACAGCCTGAACTCGACTGGGGGCGGAAATGGCGTAAACACCTCGATCAATCACTGCAGGTGCGCTGTTGCCCACTCGATTCGTTGCCACGACGGAGATTGAGTAAGCGACCCCAGCTTTCATGTCGCTGAGCACGCACGAGTTGTCGGTGGTGCTAGAGCACGACGACCCCCCGGGTGTGGCAGTGACAGTCGTGGACGTGATGGGCGAACCACCATCCGATGGCGGGGGATTCCATCGAACTGAGATCGCCCCGAGTTGGCGCTGAGTTGTGATATCTATCGGAGATTGTGGTGCGGTCAGCTCACCTCTGTCCCAGATATTCGCAGAGAGGATGTCCACAACTGAATACCTGCTGCTAACACCGTTGTAATACTGCGCAACTGAATCGAAATCTGCGTCGAGCACCTCGCAGTCAAACGGACTCCCGCACATCAGATCACTTGCACTCGGGACGTGCGCCACCCCAGCGAGGTGAAATAACTCATGCACGAACGTCGTGACTACGTACTCCACTCCCGTATGCGTGTACGTGTCACATGCGCCAAGGGGACCCACGAACACCGATGGTTGCGCGCGATTGATACCACCGACATCGGCCAAACCGCAGTAGTTGCTGATGACTCCTGGTTCATCGCCGGTGCTTTCCACGAAGAAGGCAAGAATCTTCTTCTGCCCTGCCACAAGCCCACGTGAATATGCCTCAGCAGCAAGTAGCCGCGGCCCGTTCATTCCCTCATCGAGTAGCTCGGCGGCGGTGTGCTCAGATTTCATGTAGGTCACATCGTTGGCGCCAGCGGTATCGAGATCAAACCGCAGTGTTTTGTGCGCTCGCGGCCCCAAATACACCTGTGCTTGCGTCATCCAATTGTCAAGCTCGCCTCTGGCATCCCGGCGGCGATCTGACACATCGCTTGGCACCACATAAACCGAGTGAATAACTGGGCCGCTGATGTAATCCGTCGCATCCACCTTTCGTCGAATCCGAGGTTGTAGCACCCTCACCAAGGCAGCAACCACTTGCCGGCCGGTATTTGTATCGACTGCGAACTCCAGCCACGAGGTCTCGGCAAACTTCTGCGTCCACTCCGCGCTATAGGCAGTGCCGTGTTGGAGCTCATGCCACGACCCGCCGTCATCAAGTGTCACGTCGATTGTCGTCGCGGGCACCGCAGCATTCAGAGGCACCACGCGGATTGAATAACTCAGAGCACCAGTTGGTGCACATGCCTTCTCAAGCGCGACTGTGGCGGTGACATTTGTATTGGCCTCGACATCGGCCATCTGTGCATTCGCACGTAGCCACACACCAGCGCAAGCGGTGGCATTCCCCATTGTGTACACCGGCGGGGGGTTGACAGAATCAGCTGGCTGAGCCGCAGCTGGCGAGAGGTTGGCAGTGGCCGCCAGCGCAGTCACGATCATCAAGGTTGCGCAGAGATGAGTGAGTGTCGTGATGCGGAGTCGTCTCACCATCACCCCCGGTATTTAGGGCCTTTGGGACGGCACTATCCACATGAAACCCGAAATTTAGTGCAGTTCAGCTCGCATGGCAATTCATCGCAACCGCAGCTAGCTGCGGGCATCGGCGTCTTCTGTGTCGCGCATGGCTTCCCACACACGATGCAATGACTGCACGAAGTTGCTTCCTCGGTTGCGGTGCACTCGACTCTTGAAATTGGGGTAATCAATATCGTCGATTTGTTGGGCGCACCAACTGGTGAACTGCGATGCGGTCACGGTGGTGCGGTAGGGGTAATCCGCATCGGGGGTGCGGACAATCTCAGTCGATGCTGCGAGTGCGAGCGGCTCGATGCTTGCGCGATCGCGAGCTCGGACCATCAGCATGCCGGGGTTATCGCGGTGTGCGACTGCACTGACGAAGCCGTGCTGGGTGAAGAGCCACATGGGCCTCCCCTCCTTGTCATCTCATTCTTGCGTGGGTTTTTATGTCGAACTAAAAGGCGACTCAGGCTGAAGCGAGCCGCCCAGCCAGGCGGTAAGGGGTCCACCTGGCCGGGCAACTGCAATTGCTCCGGGCGGCTAACACGTTGCGCGCGCGCGTGCACCTGCAGCCCAAGGAGTTGCCCGTGATCACATCGCCAGGGCGAGTTCGTGTTTCATGTTTAACGCGCTAAAGTGCAGAAGAGTTTTGGTATCACTCCGACGCAGGCCTCGCAGATCAATGTCGTCATCACCATCGCGAGTTGTTTCCGACGCACCCTCAAGAAGGTCCGCCACATCCCACATCGCCTTGTCACTCAGTAGCGCGCACTGTTTGGCAAAGTCACGTGCAGCTTGGCCCCGGGTGACGCCGACTTTCTCCGCACTGCCTGCGTCGAGCAGGGCTGCGGTCAAGGTTGGCAGTAACTCGGCGCGGCAGGCAGTTGCGCTGCCATAGAGCTCCAAGCAAACCGGCACCCCGCCAATCCCGATGATGATGCCGCGTTGCCCGGGAAGAGGGCTCCTTGCGTAAGCGCGAAGGTCGGCGAGCACCTGCTCATCTACCCCGCGGATGTCATTGCCCGGCGCATCCGGGAGCGACTCCTCCTGCAGATGCATCTGCTGCGCTGTCGGCATCGCGCCGTCGGCTCGTTTGTACTCCGAGCGGGTGATGCTGTCGTTCATCAACTCGTGAAGTGAGTTCGTTGACTTGGTGCCATAGAAGCGCTCAAGTCGGCTGACCTTCTGCCACACCTCGCTTTGATCTGCGTGCCTCATGCGCGACTGCCCTCCTCGCAGGGCGACCTTTACGCTCATCGGAGCCATCCCATCGACACCGTGGCCACGACCGCCTTGCCAACGTCCAGCTTCGACGCATCGCACATCCACCACTACCCGTTCACCTCGCGGGATCACCACATCGCATGCGGCAACGCGCGTCTGCCAGCCGCCTACGAGCATCGTGCCCTCAAGCAACAACACATCGGTGTCGAGTTCATGCGACACGATCAGTCGCGGCACTGTGGGCGGATCAAGTTCGCTCACCTGGATATTGCGGCGGCGAGCCGTGGAGAAGCCGCGCGCGATTGGCGCATCGGTCCACACAGGGAACACCGTCAGCGGGCCGAATTGCAGGCCAGTGCCGACGTGCAGTGTGCCAAGGGCATTTGATTTCTTCATCTCTCATACCGTCCATTCGTTGGTGTCGATCGTCATCAGCCAGGTGGCAAACTCGCGGTTGCACAAGGCGTAAGGGCTCCGCTTTTGGCGGATGAGGTTGATCGCGTCGCTCGGCGAGTAGCCCTCGCGGATCAGCACAAGCGCGGTAATCAAGCCGCTCCGGTTTAGGCCCGCCTGACACCTCACAAGCACACGGTCGCCCGACTTCCAAGCCGCGTGAGTAGCTGCCACAACAGTTCGCAGCCGGTCCATGGGGATGTCACTAATCCGACTGTCGTAGAAACCGAAGCGGATCTCGCTGACCAGCCAATCGGCTGGCCGGGCCCAGGCGTATGCCGTGACCACAGTGTCGAAGTGGGTGGTCGTGAGGCGCGGGCCTTCGCTGGGGCTGACCGGGCAGTCGGTCGTGTCGTCATCTGCCGTGCCTCCCTGCCACAGACCCGGCACAACCTCATGCCAGAGGGTCGTAGCAGTTGCCGAGTCAGCGACCCAGCCGTGATGTTGGTTCATTTTCACTCCAGTTTCGTGTAGTAGTTCTAACGGAATACTGCATACAATACTACACCTAGCGTTAGTATTCCACATTGGGGTGGGTATTTTTATGAATGTGTCCCACGAGCGTCTCGCGAAGGGCGGCGCAGATGCCACCGGCGCGCGCTGGAACTGTCAGTATCAGTAAAATTTTTTTATCCGTGTCATCCCCACGCCATCCCCA
>RFTO01000111.1 GCA_009923375.1 Actinomycetota bacterium
ATCGAGAGTGTGTCCGCGCTGGACGGTGATGCCCGTGGTCGGGACATCGCAAATCTTGATCGTGTTGTTCTCGCTGGCGCCGATGGCCTCAGCCAAATCTAGGCCGACCTTCTTGGTGTCCACATCGAAAGCAGCCACAAATGTGACATCGCTGATGTGATACGGACCGAAGGTCACATGCATCAGACCAGGGACGCTGCTGGCCGGGTCGGCATCCTTGTAATACTCGACGCCTTGCACCAGTGATGCCGCGCAGTTACCCACGCCGACAATGGCAACTCGAACTTGTGACATACGAATGTGTCCTCCCTGAACGGATAAAGGTTAGCGGCACGGTGTGTGTCGCATCGTTTGACCTCTGTGCGGTCGTGGCGAAGCAGGGGTATGCAGGCTTACTGCGAATGATTAGCAGCAACACTGTGATGCGAGTGCGCGTAATCTTCAGGTCATGACGAGCTCGCGCGGTTCAAAAATCCGCGGCCACCGGCCGGGTGCAGATCGTTCGCTGGATGCTCCGTATCGCCCTGCGCCCCGCGCGGCTTACGCCGTTGAGGACCCGGCGGCCCCGCGAGGAGTGGTCGACCATCGAATCGCGAAGCAGGCCGTTGTTGACGTCCTTGCGCGCAATCCCGTCGCAGATGATGAATACACGACGCACATCAACCCTGAGCCGTACCTGCTTCGGGCGGCTGAGCGTCTCGGGGATGCCACTGCGCGGCCGTGTCCTCGCTGCGAGAAGCCGGGTCTGCGGCATGTGAGTTACGTCTACGGCGATGACCTCGGTGACACTGCAGGGCAGGTTGTTCCCCCACCGCGATTGCCGCAGATGGCGCGCGAATTTGGCGAATTCGATGTGTGGGTGGTCGAGGTCTGCTTGGCTTGCCAGTGGAATCACGTGCACCTGACATACACATTGGGGGATGGTCGTGCCCACCGTTGACTCGGTTCGTGAGCGCCGATGAACTGGCCAACGCCACGGCTGCGTTTGGCGCGCCGCTTTTTGCGGGCGATGAATTACCCGCGCCGCGAGCATGCTGGGCATTGGCGACGGTGGCTGCCAATGTGGTGGCAAACGCTGACCTTCACAGTTCTGGGCCTGTTAGGAACCGTCATCCTCACCACAGTGCTGGTGATTTTGTTGCCATACCCACGGGCTAACACAATCGCGGTGGCGCAGCTGACCACGATGCAGTGGCGCGATGGCACGGTGATGGCATCTGTCGGCGAGGCTAATCGCAAGGACATCAACCTCGACGCAGTGTCGCAGCCGATGCGTGACGCGATCTTGGCTGCCGAGGACCACGACTTCTACAAGCACTCGGGCTTCTCACTTCGCGCGATCGTCCGCGCAGCAGTCGCGAACGCGACCGGCGGCGTCACCCAAGGAGGGTCGACGATCACCCAGCAGTATGCAAAGAATGCCTTCCTCTCGCAGGACCGCAACGGATACCGAAAGTTCCGCGAGATCCTGCTATCCATCAAGTTGGAGACCCAGGTTGACAAGTCGCAGATCCTGCAGGATTACTTGAACACGATCTGGTTTGGGCGAGATTCCTATGGAATCCAGACCGCGTCTTGGAGTTACTTCCGCACTAACCCTGCCGACTTAAATGCAGCGCAATCGGCGATGCTTGCAGCCTTGGTTCGCGCGCCTGGTCAGTATGACCCCGATCGCCACCATGCCCGGTTGGTGAAGCGTTGGAATTACATCCTCGACCAAATGGTGCAGCTCGGATCGGTGAGTGCTACGCAGCGCTCAAGTCTGGAGTTTCCGCATGTGGTGTCATTCCACAGACGGCAACCCAATGTCGGCCGCAACGGCTATCTGATCGCCGCGGTGAACAAGCAACTCCTGCACAGCGGTTTCTCGCAACGCGACATCGACCTCGGCGGCTTGCGTATCACCACCACATTCGACTCCACAGCGCAATCTGCGATGGAACGCGCAGTCGCAGCAAAAGGTCCGCATTGGAGGACCAAGGGTCTGCGAATCGGTGGGATCGCCATGGATCCGGCGACCGGGCAGGTGCTCGCGATGTACGGCGGCAAGGACTACCTCACCACCCAGTTGAACAACGCCACCGACAGCATCGGCCAAGCCGGCAGCACATTTAAGGCATTCGCCTTGGCTGCGGCGTTGGAGAACGGCTACACGTTGAAGTCGAGGGTGAACGGACGCAACGGCCAGACATTCGGCAGTTACACAGTCCACAACTTCGCCAACGAGAATTTCGGCAAGATCTCACTGCTGGATGCGACAGTGCACTCGGTGAACAACGCCTATGTCGGTGTCACACATGACATCGGCGCTGACAAGGTGATGGACGCAGCAATCCGTGCGGGTATTCCCGACACGACGCCAGGACTTGGACCGGTGCTCTCTGTTGCACTGGGCACAAGCAGCCCGCATGACATCGATCTTGCAAAGGCGTATGCCACGTTCGCCGCCCACGGGCAAACGACGACCACCAGCTTCATCAGCCAAGTCGCTGATGCCAATGGTCGCGTGTTGTGGACGTATCAGCCGACTCACACGCAAGCGTTCACCCGCGATGTGGCGGACACAGTGACGTACGCGTTGCGGAACGTGGTGCAGAGGGGAACCGGTGTGGCCGCAGGTGCTGCCGGCCGACCCGCAGCAGGTAAGACAGGGACAACGAATGGAAACCTCGCAGCATGGTTCGTCGGCTACACGCCCAGCATGACCGCGGCGTTCATGTTCACCAAGGACGACGACGCTGGCAATCCCATCAGCCTCAACGGCACCGGCGGGCTGGGCTCCGTCACCGGTGGCTCATTCCCCGCGCGGATCTGGGGATCGTTCGTCAATAAGGCAACACGCAATGAGCCTTGGCAGGACTTCGACTTGCAGCTGACCGGCGGGCTGCACTACACCAGCCATTCGGCATGGTCGAGTGCGACCAGTTCAACCAGCGCTACCCCCAGCGCCAGTGCCTCGATCACGCCCACCGACTCAGCAACTCCCACTGATTCATTGCCACCGACGGACACCCCCGCACCCACCGACTCAGCAACTCCCACTGATTCACTGCCGGCGACAGACACTCCCACTCCCACCGATTCGGTAACACCAACACCGACCCTCACGGGCCCGGGATAAGCACCGATGCCCCACGATGTGCCAGTGATTGCACGCGATGAGGTGACGCAGGAGGCGAGTGAACGCTTCGGTGGTCCCGTCGGCAGATTCGCCCGCCCCTCGGCATATTCATTAGTTCGCTCATTGCGAGCCCTCGTGCTGCTCGCTACCTTCACGCACCTTGTCGGTTACGTCATGCGTCTGCCGTGTCGCACCGCCGACTTCTTAAACAGCAATCGTTACCCACGGATGTGCTACACCGACATGCCGTACCTCTTCACCGGTCGCGGCTTTGATGTCGGTCATCTGCCGTACCTCTCGGCGCCGCCGCAAGGAGCTGAGTCACTTGAATACCCCGTGCTGACGGGTTGGTTCATGCAGCTGGGGGGATGGCTGACGCACCTCACTGCGTCGAACGCAGTGCCTGCAGTGCACCGCGCTTCGATCTTCTATGACTGGAACGCAGTGTTGCTCGGTGGGTGCTTTGTTATCGCAGTTGTGGCTGTGGCGCTCAGCGTTCCTGGCCGCCCTTGGGATGCCGCGTTGGTCGCCCTCGCACCGACGGTTGTTATGACTGGACTCATCAACTGGGACTTGTTTGCCGTGGCGCTTTTCGCCATCTGCATGATGTTGTGGCTGCGCCGCCGTCCGTTGTGGGCAGGTGTGTTCTTCGGCTTGGCAGTGAGCGCGAAGTTCTATCCCATCGTGGTGCTGCCGGCGTTCTTCGTCGTCGCGTTGCGCGCACGATCACTTCGTCTGTTCTTCAAGTTCGCCGTCGCATCAACGGTGGTGTGGCTGATGGTCAACATCCCTTTCATCGTGATCAACGTCCATGAATGGGCGCGCTTCTACACATTCAGTCGCGAGCGTGGATCGGACTTTGGTTCCCTTTGGTTGGCGTCGCAGTATCTCGGCGCTGATGCCCTGAATATTGATTCGCTCAATCTGTGGGCGTTCGTCATCTTCGCGGTGCTTGGCGCGCTCATCCTCGTGTTGGGCTTAATTTCCCCGCGCCCGCCGAGGCTCGCACAACTCGCATTCCTTTTGGTGGTCGCCTTCTGTGTCAGCAACAAGGTGTACTCGCCTCAATACGTGCTGTGGCTGGTGCCGCTTGCGGCCATGGCTCGCCCGCGGTGGCGCGAGTACATGGTCTGGCAGATCAGTCAAGTTGTGTATGCGATGTCGGTGTGGCTGTTCCTCGCATCCACTGACGGCGATGGCAAGGGCCAAGGCATCAACGCACTCAATTACGCATGGATCATCATCATCACTGTGGCCGTAACACTGTGGTTCGCAGCCTTGGTGGTGCGCGACATCATGTATCCCGAGGGCGACATCGTGCGTACCCGCGAATTTGATGCGGATATGTCCGCAGTCGAGTCGGAACTTACTGCAGGTGCAGAGCATGCCGCAGGCGGTGCTGCGAACGAAGTCGAGGACTCACGTTCCAGTCAGGACGCCGGTGTCAGCGCAGGTTCAGATGCAGGCGCACCTGCGAGCGACGACGAAGATGCAGCGTTGAGCAGTCCTGAGCCCACGAGTGTCGATC